>JAZKDS010000093.1:1964-2628 GCA_040387455.1 Bacteroidota bacterium | reverse complement strand
ACATGGTGGGCTATTGGCGCATCGCTTATTGCCAGTAACATTAGTGCTGAGCAGTTTATAGGCATGAGCGGCAGCGGATTTAAACTGGGCCTTGCCATTGCAGCCTATGAGTGGATGGCTGCCATTACCCTTATTATTGTTGCGGTATTCTTTATACCGGTATATCTTAAAAACAAGATATTTACCATGCCGCAGTTTTTGCACCAGCGCTACAACGGCACCGTAGCCATGATTATGGCGGTGTTTTGGCTGTTGCTGTATGTTATTGTAAACCTTACGTCTATACTTTACCTTGGTGCTATTGCAATCAGCAGTATATCAGGGCTTGACTTTAACCTGTGTATCGGCTTCCTGGCTGTATTCTCAATCGTTATTACCTTAGGGGGTATGAAGGTTATTGGCTTTACCGATGTTATTCAGGTATTCTTCCTGATACTGGGTGGCTTGATTACTACTTATCTGGCGCTCGACCTTGTGTCTGAGCACTTTGGCGGTAGCGGTGTATTAGACGGCCTTAGCATTATGAGTGATAAAGCAGGAGATCACTTTGAGATGATCTTCTCTAAAGAAAATGAGCATTACCTTGAACTTCCGGGACTTACTGTGCTTTTAGGTGGTCTTTGGATTACTAACCTTAACTATTGGGGTTGTAACCAGTATATTA
>JAZKDS010000093.1:241-1884 GCA_040387455.1 Bacteroidota bacterium | reverse complement strand
CCTTAAAACCGCACGTGGTGGACTACTTTTTGCATCGTTCCTTAAATTGCTTATGCCTGTAATTGTGGTACTTCCGGGTATTGCGGCCTATGTGCTTTGGAAAGACGGCATGTTCCAGCCCGATATGATGCAGGCCGGAGAGCTTAATCCTGACCGGGCTTACCCTGTACTGTTAGACCTGTTGCCTGTAGGGCTTAAAGGCCTTTCGTTTGCTGCGCTTACAGCTGCTATTGTGGCATCGCTTGCCGGTAAGGCAAACAGTATTGCAACTATCTTTACGTTAGATATTTACAAGAAAGCCATTAACCCTGAAGCCAGCGAGAAAAAGCAGGTTAATGTGGGTAAAATTACCGTTGTGGTTGCTATGTTGCTTGCTATAGGCATTGCACCATTCCTTGGTATTGATAAAAAAGGAGGCTTCCAGTTCATACAAGAGTATACCGGTTTTGTTAGCCCGGGTATCTTCGCAATGTTTATATTAGGCTTCTTCTGGAAACAAACCACCAGCAACGCGGCGCTATTCGCTACTATTGGCGGCTTCCTGTTCTCAATTGTTCTTAAATTCATTCCGGGTATGGTAGACCTTTCTTTCCTGGAGCCATCAGGTTGGGCAGCGCTTAACCCAGAATCAGGCCTGTATGAAATACCGTTCCTTGACAGGATGTCTATTGTGTTCATTGCGTGTATAGTAGGTATGTTTATCATCAGTAAATCTGAAACCCGTAGAGGTATTAAAACCAACGGTCTTGAGATAGATTCAAGCATGTTTAAAGTACACCCCAGCTTCTTAGCAGGTTCAATTATAGTAATTGGCGCAGTAGCGGCATTATACACTATATTTTGGTAAGATATTGATACTTAGTACGTATTAAATGTTTTTGTGAAAAGAAACCCCGCCAATCAGCGGGGTTTTTTATGTTTTCTGCCAAGCAAAAAAGCCTCCGCATTGCAGAGGCTTTCTGTTGTAAATCAATACATTATTCCCAAACATAAGTGCCTACTGCACCAGCTTCAAGAGTAGTAGCTACCCACTCGCCGTTGTGTTTTATGTTGAAGGTTAACGATATAGCATTGTCATTCTCTACAATAAGTACATACTTGCCATCAGGCCTTTTAAAGGCAACGTTATTAAGGTTAGCAATTACATTACTGTTGATGCGTACCGAACCTGCGGGTACAAATTTAGAGGCATGCGCAATAATATAATACGCCACGTTTTTGCTGTATGTGCTTGATGTAGTAACGGTTATGGCGCCTTTACAGTCAGAGCAGCCGCCATCGGTATGCGGGTCGTGCGATCCGTTTGCGGCAAGGTTCCATTCCAGTGCATTTTTACTCCAGTTACGCATAGAGCCTATAACAACGTTTTTAAGGTGCCACTTAAGGTCGCCGCCAAAATCGCCGGTAGCGCTGGTGTATTGCTCTGTAAAATAGATGTTTTTAGTAGGAAAACTGTTGTGTACGCTGCTAAGGATATTGATGTCGCCTGCATACAGGTGAAATGCCGATCCATCTACATACTGGCTTGCTGTTGAGTTGCTTAAGATACTGGTAGGGTATGAGGGCATGTCACAATTGTGGTCATACACTATAATTTTTGTAGTAAGTCCAAATGAGAGTTTGGAATTTCTTGATCTCCTTTT
>JAZKDS010000093.1:0-231 GCA_040387455.1 Bacteroidota bacterium | reverse complement strand
GGGTTATGGCCGTGATGTTTACACCTTCTGCCTGCATGGCCTGTAGGTATTTTACAAAATACTGGGCATAAGCGGCATAATACTCGGTTTTAAGGCTGCCGCCCACAAAGCTGTTGTTGCTTTTCATCCAAAGTGGTGCGCTCCAGGGCGTTGCCACAATTTTGATGTTAGGGTTTATGGCCAGTATGTCTTTAAGCATCTGTACCACAGCGGCATCCGGGGCAATACTAA
>JAZKDS010000092.1:0-4437 GCA_040387455.1 Bacteroidota bacterium | reverse complement strand
TAAGTCAAGAACTAAATACAAAAGGCTCCTCATTTTATTTTCTGAAATTAAACAAGCCGATATATACATTATATCTGTAACCGATGGTGCCATTGCAGAGGTTTCGGCACAGCTGCCTTTTACAGGCAGGCTTGTAGTACATACATCGGGCAGTACCGGTATAGATGCACTGGATGCAAAAAACCGCCGTGGAGTATTTTATCCCCTTCAAACATTTTCTAAAAACAAAGACTTGGATTTCAGCACTGTACCCCTTTGCCTTGAAAGCGAAAATTTAAGTGATTATATTACCCTTGAAACATTAGCCAATGCGCTATCTAAAAGTGTTTATAATATAAGTTCAGAGCAGCGAAGAGCCTTGCATGTGGCCGCCGTTTTTGTAAGTAATTTTGCCAACCACATGTATGTTCAGGGTAATAAAGTATGTGATGAGCATAATATTCCGTTTGAAATACTACAGCCACTTATACAGGAAACAGCCGCTAAAATTACATCTCTTGCGCCTCTAGAGGCACAAACAGGGCCCGCCATAAGGCATGACCAGCAAACTATAAAGAGGCATATGGATTTTATTACTGATAATAACCAAAAAGCCATATACACATTACTAACACAATTGATACAGCAAACAACATGAGTAAGAGCTATAAAGAGCTGATGAATGATATAACCACATTTATTTTTGATGTGGATGGCGTATTAACCGATGGCACCATACACGTAGCGCCCAATGGCGAAATGCTGCGCAACATGCACATTAGAGATGGCTATGCCATGAAGGCCGCTGTAGAAAACGGCTATACCGTATGCATTATTTCGGGCGGTAGTAATGAGGGTGTCCGCATTCGCCTGCGTAACCTGGGTATTACAGATATTTACCTGGGCGTGCCCGATAAGGTAGAAACTTTTAAGGAGTTTACTGATATTTATAATATTAAGCCCGAACAGGTGTTATATATGGGCGATGATATTCCTGACTTTTTTGTAATGCAACTGGTAGGCCTGCCCACCTGTCCGCAGGACGCTGCCCCTGAAATTAAGAAGATTAGCAATTATATATCGCACAAAAATGGCGGTACAGGCTGCGTGCGCGATGTTATAGAGCAGGTTATGAAGGTACAGGGCAAATGGATGGAACTTTTTGATGCCAAGTATGATTAAGGAGAAATTTCTATATCAAAACCAAATAATAAATAACAAATTTTAAATCTTTCAATTTTTAAATGAAGATCGTAAAGCTTTTTAATGTACCCGCGCTTTTACTACTGGCTGTAGCTATGTTTACTTTTAAATATGCGTTTCTTGATCAGGAGCCAGACATTTTTATAGCACTTAACCATTGGCAATATGCCCTCCTGGTATTTGCTTGTGTACTTATAGCAGCAGGTGGTTTTTTCATGAATAATGTATTTGGCGTAGGCAAAGAATCACATCCGCAAATTACTGAGGCTAAAGGATACAATATTTATATTGCGCTAAACCTTATTGCCATAGGCACAGGTTATTACATAGCAAATTATATAGGTAAAGGGGCTTTTACCGGGATTTTTATAGGGGCTGCCGGTACTTTGTACATTTATGCCACAAGCCTGAAGCAAACTCTTATTATAAGCAATATAATTATAGCGCTTATAATTGCATTACCGGTTGTAACAATAGGTATTTTCACACTATATCCGGTTATAACACCAAACAATCAGCCTATACTGGGTAGACTTTTTGACCTCATGTTAGATTATGCCATATTCAGCTTTATTATAGGGTTAATACTTACTCTTGTAAACGACCTTGCTAATACTGACGCCGATTATAACGCAGGCCTCAATACACTACCTGTTACTTTAGGCAGGGCACGCACTGTTAAGATTGTTTTAGAGCTTACTTTGATACCCGTAGGGCTTATAGTATATTATATTGAAGCATACATTATTAACCTGACTTATGCCATGGCCTATGCCATATTGTTTATGTTAGGCCCATTAGTGTACCTGCTTATAAAACTTTGGAGTGCTACTACCTCAAAAGACTTTAAACATTTAGAAAAAGTATTGCAATTACTGTTGCTGTTTGTAGCACTATCTGTTGCTGTGCTTACTTATAACATTAATATTAAACGAAATGCTACGGAAAAAACTGAGCAAATACAAGCTAATACTGGCATCGGGTTCGCCACGCAGGCAGCAATTTCTGCGTGAGCTTGATGTAGATTTTGAAATACGCCTTAAAGACGTAGAGGAAATTTATCCGGATCATTTACAAGGTGCGGAAATTACTGATTTTCTTGCGAAACTAAAGGCCGATGCGCTTGAAGATTCACTTTCGGAAAATGAAATCGCCATAACCAGCGATACAATTGTGTGGCATGAAAATAAAGCACTGGGTAAACCTAAAGATTATGATGATGCTTTTGCAATGCTGCAATCGCTGGCCGGAAAAACCCATGAGGTAATAACATCGGTTTGCATTAAAACTGCTGCAAAAGCCGATGTGTTTAACGAGACTACCCGCGTTACCTTTAACCCACTTGATGACGAAGAGATAAAATACTATATTGACAATTATAAGCCTTTTGATAAAGCAGGCTCCTATGGCATACAGGAATGGATAGGCCTTGTGGCTATTGCCAGCATAGATGGCTCTTATGCTAACGTAGTGGGCATGCCTGTTGACAAAGTATACCAATATTTAAGTAAATTTGCTTAAAACCCCATAATATGCTCGAAGGATTTGAATATAAAACAGAAGTTATAAGAACCATTACAACCATTGTGGTTTTTATGCTGCTTAATTTTATAATCACCAAACTTACAAAACGTTATGCAAAGGCATCGCACCTTAGCGAGCACCGCACAAACTTTATAGGCAAGTATATAGACTATGCCATGTTTGTATTGTTTGTTATTGCTATGGTAGCCGTTTGGGGCCTTGACGCCGATGGCCTCTTCGGGTTCATTGGTGGTGCACTTGCCGTTATCGGTGTGGCGTTTTTTGCCCAATGGAGCATTTTGAGTAATATAACATCAGGTATTATCATGTTTTTTACATTTCCATTTCGCATTGGCGATGTAATAAGGGTGCACGATAAAGACTTTCCTATAGAAGCCCAGATTGAAGACATAAAAGCCTTTCATACCATACTCCGCACCCGAAATGGCGAAATTATTACCTACCCCAACAGCCTGTTGCTGCAAAAAGGTGTGAGCATTGTACCTATAAAACAAGAAGACAAAGAATTTTACGACTAAAAATACATGCAAAAAACACTATTATACGCCCTGTTATTTTGTTTTGCATTTGCCCATGCACAACAACCTCAAAAGCCCACATCGGCAGAGATTTACCACAAGCTGGAGAAACTTAACTTTTTAGGCTCGGCACTATACCTTGCTGCACACCCCGATGACGAAAATACCCGCCTTATATCATATTTGGCTAACAGTACCCTGGCACGCACGGGCTACCTGTCGCTTACACGCGGCGATGGCGGCCAAAACCTTATAGGTAATGAGCTGCGCGAACTGCTGGGCGTTATCCGTACGCAGGAGCTAATTGAAGCCCGTAAGATTGATGGTGGCGAACAATTTTTTAGCCGTGCCAATGACTTTGGATTCTCTAAAATGCCCGATGAAACCCTGCAGATCTGGAACAAAGAACAGGTGCTTCAGGATATGGTTTGGGTCATCCGCAACTTTCAGCCCGATGTAATTGTAACCCGATTTGACCACCGCTCTCCCGGCACTACCCACGGCCACCATACTTCTTCGGCCATGCTGGCACAGGAAGCTTTTGAGCTGGCTAAAGACAAAAATTATGAGCCAAATCAGTTAAAGTATACCACTGTCTGGAGCCCAAAACGATTATTCTTTAATGTATCATACTGGTTTTTTGGCAGTAAAGAAAACTTTGAGAAAGCCGACAAATCAAAATACATAAACATATCAACCGGCGATTATTTTCCTTTATTAGGCAAATCTAACCAGGAAATAGCAGCCCTTAGCCGCAGCAGGCACAAAAGCCAGGGCTTTGGTTCTACCGGCGAACGTGGCGAGGATATGGAATATCTGGAGCTCATTAAAGGTGATAACCTTAAAGACAAGCAAAACCTTTTTGAAGGCATAGATACTTCCTGGAACCGTGTTAAAGGTGGAAAACCTATTGGCGATGCCGTAAATGCGCTGCTTAAAAATTACGATTTTAAAAATCCGGGAGCATCTGTACCGGCATTGGTAGCCATATACAATCAACTGCTATCATTAGAAGACGGCTACTGGAAAAACCTTAAAACAGAAGAAGTAAAAGAGCTTATAGCACAATGCAGCGGCCTGTACCTTGAAGCTGTTGCCGAATCGCAATCGGTTACTCCGGGAAGCATGGTAAAAATTAAGTGGGAAGCTATAAACCGTAGCAATGTTGCTTTAAAATTAAAATTTATAAAGA
>JAZKDS010000091.1:0-3974 GCA_040387455.1 Bacteroidota bacterium | reverse complement strand
TGATGGCGTGTACCTTGATATTATAGATGCTTTTGAGTACTTTGAATAAGGTTCTGAGGTGCTTAGGTACTAAGTTACTAGCGCCTCAGAGCCTCAGCGCCTTCCTCCTAAAACATATCAATAAGCTGGCCATATAAAAAGCCATCGCTTAGTATAGCGCCTTGTTCTATTAAAGCAAAAACCTCTGCATTACGGTCAGGGCCAAAGGGTTTTGTACCGCGGGTAAGGTGCACCTCATCGCTGAAGATGTTTTCGTTGAGCCATTGCAGGCCGCCTTCGGTTTCAAAATCAGCGTGGGTGTTGTGGGCATGGATAACGATGCTTTCCATACCGGTTTCGGTCAGCTTGAATAAAAAAATATGTTTTGCAGAGTAATGCTCCAGCCAGCCAGCCTTGGTTATTACGTCTTCCCAGATAAGGTCAGAAAACACATCAATTTCCTGCTCGGCCACTTGAGGCTTTTGGGCTTTAAGGGTATCCCATTCGGCTTTATCTATGTTTTGCGACGCCAGGAAACGGATAAATTCCGGGTGAAGCTCTTCTAACTGCTCTTTGGTAAGGCGGGTGTATCTCATTGCGGTATTTTTGAAGGTGCAAATTTCGTGGTTTTTTATTTATTGATGATTATAACATCCGAAATAAAAGATGGACACAGGCAAAATGTACGCACGAGTAGAATAACTTTTTTTATTAAAATTAATGCTGAATTAAGCGAGATAATAAGACAATTCAATTATCTCCCATTAAATCTGCAGGTTTTGTTGATATGATTGCATTTGAAATGTGCATATCTTCTAATAATTCATTCACATCAAAATCAAACTCTTGCAATTTTAGACAACTATCTAATACAAAATCAATACAATACTGACAATTTGATTTATTCCATTTTCGCTTTCCCATTATTTGTGCTACATAATCTCCCCCCATTGTTCTAGAAATTACTGGGGTTAGAAATTTGAATTTGATATATCTCTTATAATCAATTCCGAAACTCATAATTTTCATAGCCTTCTGCATATTCTCTAAAGAATCTTTTACATTATCTATAAAATCAGACATTTTTCTATCAGTTATACCCATAAAAAAAGCACTATTGAATGACATATCTTTACCAAAGAAAAAGGGACTATATCGATAATGACCTTCTTTATTTTTTTCATAAGACAAAAGCAAAACATCAAAGGCAAGAGCTGTTTTTTCAATGCATTCATCAATTTTATTATCTTCCATAGCTAACTGTGCTTCTTCCAATAATGTTTTTACTTGTTGATTAACTATTAACGAAAGGATAGAAACATCTTTAAATTCGATGCCAAAACAGTTAAAAGTGTTTTGTTCAAAAAAATCTATAGTATTTATTTTACTAATCTCTATATCTGATTTTGATGGAAGCAAACCTTTATGTTTAAGGTTTACTCTCCTCATATTAAGATTTTTCATAGATTCCTTAAGTGTTAGAAATGGAAATTCAGTCCAATAACTCATAAAATTAAGTTTATCTGAAGCTACATTCTTTTCTTCTGCTAATAATTTTAAGAACATCTCTATACTATCTTGAAATGATAAAATTGAAAATGCAGCTATAGTTTCAGATTGATATGTATGTTCGACACCAATTTGATACAATTGTTTAATAAGCGCAAGTCTCTTAATTATTAAATCTTGATTAATCATATGTGAATTTTAGAGAGTTATATAATGGACACTAATTTAAATTTAAATTTAAATTCAGAATTAAGGGTATTTCCTTATAGAAAACGATATAAAAAAATTTCCCTACCTTAGCCTTATAATCCGCAATAATGATTTCTGAAGCCCAATTTAAAGCCGAACTCGATATAATTATTAAAAATGCCATACGTGAAGACGTAGGCCCGGGCGATTACTCTTCCCTTGCCTGTATACCGCCCGATGCTACCGGGCGCGCCAAGCTTCTGGTTAAAGATAACGGCATGCTTGCGGGTGTGGCGTTTGCACAACAGGTGTTTAACTACGTTGACCCAAACCTTGTTATTGAGGTGTTTATACAGGATGGAACACTGGTTAAATATGGCGATGTGGCATTTCATGTTTCGGGGTCGTCTCAAAGTATTTTAAAAGCCGAGAGGCTGGTGCTTAACGCCATGCAGCGTATGAGTGCCATTGCTACGAAGACAAAAAAATATGTGGATATTTTAGAAGGCACCGGCACAAAGGTGCTCGATACCCGCAAAACTACGCCGGGCATACGTGCGCTGGAGAAGTGGGCGGTAAAAATAGGCGGCGGCGAAAACCACCGTTTTGCGCTGTATGATATGGTTATGCTTAAAGACAACCATATTGATTTTGCCGGCGGCATTACTGCTGCCATTACCAAAACGCATGAGTATTTAAAGGCCAATGACCTTGACCTTAAGATTATTGTGGAAGCGCGCGACCTGGACGAAGTCCGCGAAATTATTAGCAATCCGGGCATTCACCGTATTTTGCTGGATAACTTTAATTATGAACAGACCCGCGAGGCCGTGGCCCTTATAGGCGATTATTGCCAGACGGAGAGCAGCGGCGGTATTAATGAAGATACCATGCGCCACTATGCCGAATGCGGTGTTAACTACATTAGCAGCGGGGCGCTAACGCACTCCATTTATAATATGGACCTCAGCTTAAAAGCATTTTAATGTCGGTTGAACTGGAACATAAGCTGGAACGCATACCGATAGTAAAATACCTGGTGCGCTTTGGCAAAAAAATCAAGCTTCCGTATAGTGAGGGGCTTACACTGTACCATCTTTTAGAGCTGTATATTACCGGCATTGTAAAGGGTGATATATCGTATAGGGCGGGGGCTATTGCCTTCAGCTTTTTTATGTCGCTATTTCCGTTTGCGCTATTTATACTTAACCTTATCCCTTACATTCCGCTGCAAAATTTTAAGGAAGACTTTATGAAGTTTGTAGCCGATAACGTGCCACCCAACACCTATGATGCCATTGCAGGCATTCTGTCTGACATCTTAATCAACAAAAACGGCAGCCTCCTTTCTACGGGTATCTTGCTGGCCATACTCCTTATGAGCAATGGCATGAACGCCATTTTAAGCGGCTTTCAGAGCAGTTTGCACATTACCATAAAGCGGCGCTATTTCAGGCAATACGGGCTGGCTATAGGGCTGTCGCTGGTATTTTCTATTATACTTATTGTTACGGTATCGTCTATCATCATCCTGGAGGTTTTTATAGAGAACCTAAAAGGCAGGGGCTACCTTAATGATGACCTTGATATACTGCGCGTGGGCCGCTACGCCTTTCTTATCCTGATGATTCTTACTGTAACCTCTATACTCTTTAAGTTTGCGGCTAAAGAAACCAAACAGGCTGCATTTTTTAGCTATGGGTCGGTTTTTAGCACGGTGCTTTTTGGTTTAACCTCATACGGGTTTAGTATTTATGTAGAACGATTTTCGCGCTATAATGAGCTGTACGGATCAATTGGCACGCTGCTTGTATTAATGTTATATATATGGATTAACTGTTTTATTTTATTGCTTGGATTCGAATTAAATGCGCTTATCCATAAATTAAAAAGGAAAAATTTGTATATTTAAAAAAATTAACAGCTTATAATTATGAACCGTACATTATTAACAATTTTATTTGTGGCCGTAACAGGCATACTTTCGGCCACAGCACAGGTAACCGGAAAATGGAAAACCATTGACGATGAAACCGGACAGGCAAAATCTATAGTAGAAATTTATGAACAGGATGGCAAGGTATATGGCAAGATAGTAGATATACTTAACCCGGCCAAAAAGAACGCCAAATGCGACAGATGCAAGGGTGCCGATAAGGGCAAACCGCTTCTGGGCCTTGTAATTATTAAAAACCTTGTGAAAGATGGCGACGAATGGACCGATGGCGATATTCTTGACCCTACAAAAGGTAAAGAATATAAATTACTGCTTTCCGGAACTCCCTTAGTAAACAAAC
>JAZKDS010000090.1:0-12697 GCA_040387455.1 Bacteroidota bacterium | reverse complement strand
AAGATTAAAACCGGTGTGGTAGGCTGCTTCTTTACTTGCGATGACGGGTGCGATTCGAGATTTCTCCACTCCGCTGCGCTACGGTCGAAATGACAGACGTGCGTTCTATTTCGACGATAGATGAAATCCCTAATTCCAGTCGTGTGTTAGATTATGAGATCGCTTCGTGCCTCGCGATGACGATACGTAAAAATCGCTAAGTCTATTTCGCCATTTTCCCATTCTTATTCAAGATATAAAAAGTATCTTTTGATAATTCATTTTTAATCGTTTAACTTTTATTTAACAAGCATAGGAAGCCTATTTTTATAAGTTTATCAAAACAAATTAATCTTTTAATTTCTCCTACATGAAAATTCTGCTTCAAATATTTTCTTTTCTACTATTCACAAATTTTGCTTTTGCCCAAAATGATAATGTTGACACTGAATACCAGTTGCACCATGATGAATTAAAAATATTATATATACAAAAAATTCATTCTGAAAGCTATGCGCTTATGAATAAAGTGCATGATGCATATAGAGCAAAAGCGAATTATGAGAAAAATAAAAATAAAGTAAGGGATATAAATAAATTTGGTGCTTGGGTAAGGACCCATCTTTCTGAAACTAATTTTAAAACTATTAAAGAAGCCGATGAGGAATGGGAAAAATTTATAAAATCTACACAAAATGAAATGACTGTTAACTATAAATACAGTAATTATTTAGATGTAGTTTTAGGAAAGCCCTATGGTCCTACGCTTGTTGCCCGGGTTCATACTGAAGTAATGTCAGAATATCCGGAAATTTTTGGACTTTCTAAAGAAAAGGCTGATAAGTTGAAGGAAATGCTTAAAAAACAACAGGAATAAAAAGAGGCTGCCAATTGGCAGCCTCAAGTTTTTTATAAAGATAAGCACTATTTAAGCGAGCCCACCATGTCTTCGGGTTTAACCCATGCATCAAAATCTTCGGGGGTTACATAACCCAGGCGTACGGCCTCATCTTTTAGGGTAGTACCATTTTTGTGGGCTGTTTGTGCAATTTCGGCAGCTTTGTAGTAGCCTATTTTAGTATTAAGCGCCGTAACCAGCATTAATGAGTTGTCTACAAGCTCTTTAATACGGGTGTAGTTAGGGGCAATGCCCTGCGCGCAATGCTCGTCAAACGATACACATGCATCGCCTAACAAACGTGCTGATTGCAGGAAGTTGGCCGCCATAACCGGCTTAAATACGTTAAGCTCATAATGGCCCTGCATGCCGCCTACACTAATAGCCACATCATTACCCATAACCTGTGCGCACACCATGGTAAGCGCTTCGCATTGGGTGGGGTTAACCTTGCCCGGCATGATAGAAGAGCCCGGCTCATTTTCAGGTATAATGATTTCGCCAATACCGCTGCGTGGGCCACTGGCCAGCATACGGATATCATTAGCTATTTTATTAAGTGAAACCGCAAGCTGCTTAAGCGCGCCGTGTGCCTCTACAATGGCATCGTGGCTGGCAAGGGCCTCAAACTTGTTAGGCGCCGTTATAAACGGAAGGCCTGTAAACTGTGCAATATATTCGGCTACCTTAACATCATAGCCATCGGGTGTATTAAGGCCTGTACCTACGGCAGTACCGCCCAGGGCAAGTTCGCTAAGGTGGCTTAGTGTATTTTTAACCGCTTTAATACCATACGTAAGCTGTGCGGCATAGCCGCTAAGCTCCTGGCCCAGGGTTAGGGGTGTGGCATCCATAAGGTGTGTGCGGCCTATTTTAACCACATTCATAAACTCAGCCGATTTGGCGCTAAGTGTATCGCGTAACTTTTCTACACCCGGCAGGGTAACCTCTACCACCGCCTTGTAGGCTGCAATGTGCATGCCGGTAGGGTAGGTATCGTTACTTGACTGCGACTTATTAACATCGTCGTTAGCTTTAAGTACGGGTTCGCCTTCGCCTATTTTGCCACCGGCAAGTACCTGGGCGCGGTTAGCCACCACCTCGTTAACGTTCATGTTGCTCTGTGTACCCGAGCCTGTTTGCCATATAACCAGCGGAAACTGATCGGCCAGGCCGCCTTCAAGAATTTCGTTGCACACCTGGGCAATGGCATCACGCTTTTCGGCGCTAAGCACACCCAGGTCGTGGTTGGCATAAGCGGCCGCTTTTTTAAGATAGGCAAAACCTTCTATAATTTCGGTAGGCATAGAGCCCGATGGACCTATCTTAAAGTTGTTGCGAGAACGTTCGGTTTGCGCGCCCCAGTACTTGTCTGCAGGCACTTTTACTTCACCCATGGTGTCTTTTTCAATCCTGTATTCCATTTTATTAAAATGTTTTGTGGTTGTAATGATGTATAGTTAATGGCCCCGTAAAGGGCTGGCATTGTGCAGCCGATTTTTAAAGCCAGCCAAAATTAAGCATAAAAGCCACGGCAGTAAAAGGTTTTCGTAAATAATTTTTACTGATTTTAAACCGCAATAGGTTGTATTAATAAATTATTCCCCTTATATTTGGGGCATAATTCAAGAAAATTCCGGAAAATATGTTTGAATTTCAACAATACTTAGGCTTTATTCTTTTCCTTACTATTGCAACCATAGGCTTTTGGCTAATGATGTTCCTTGTGAGCTTTGTGATGTACTGGGTTGGCGGTGCTACTGTCGAACTTGTGAAAGAGAAAAGAGCAGAAAAAAGACTTAATCAATAATAGTTATTGATGTAAGACAAAAAGCCCCTTTTAGGGGCTTTTTTGATTTTATGACCTATGGTAAATTTTCTATTTACTAAAAATTCATTTTATAGATTTTATAGCGTAATTTTTCACTTTTGGATTTCATTTTCAAAACTGAATTTTTTACGATATATCGTAATTTTTTCAAGGCCTTAAAATTGTCAATAGTGCTTTTTTTAAAACAGCGTTTACCTGGTGTAAAACAAACGTTCAAAAATGTTGCTTTTTGCCGTTTTCAGGTAGGCAATTCTGAAGTCCGAAAGTGAAGAATTAGCGTTAAAATATGTTAAAATCAGTCGGCCGCCTGTTTATTGCCGCGTGCTTTCCATTGCTCCTTTAGCGCGGGGTAATTTATAGGGAATGCTGCATCCTGTTTTACCAGTTTTCGCTGCTCAAAGGCCTTGATAAGGAAGCCCTCAATCATAAAGTCTTCGGCCACAGATGCAGGTATATATTTGGCTTTCAGGTTTATACTAAACAGCTTGGCCATGCGCTGCGACCAAAAGGCCTTCCAGCCGCTCTTGTGTTCTGATATAAGGTCGAACGTGCTGATGCCTGTTTGCCTATATATCAGTTTTACAAGTATTTGGCCCTCTTTTTTGGTTAGTTTTTTAAGTTGGGCCTCAAACTCCTTCTCCAGGTAGTTTTCTACAATCTTGGCATATTTCTTACGTTCTTTGTTGGTTTTCAGTTTTTTCATGTTGGCATCCAGCATAATAAGCCTGTCGGCAGCCACCTTAGCATAGGGGTATACCTTAATTACGCGCCTTTGCAGGGCTGCCAGCTGTTTTTTCATATCGGGCGATATGCTGTCCTGCTCGCCAATAACAACCTCCTCTATCTGGCCCATATACTGTATACTGTCCATTGCAATAGTATCCTGTTCAGGTACTTGCGCCTTGGCAGCCAGGGTAAAGAATAGTAAAAACACTAGGTATAACGGTGATTTCATCCTTTAAAAATTTATCCCAAAATTATATATTTATACATAACTCTGTATTGTTATTTATATTTTAGCGCAAAATTAATTTTATGTCAGCAAAAACCATACTAAATGATGCTTCAATGTCGTTCCTGGAGCAATACCTTAATAATGCATCGCCTACAGGCTGGGAAAGTGAAGGCCAGAAGATATGGATGGAGTATTTGAAACCATATGTAGATACCTTTATAACAGATACTTATGGTACGGCTGTAGGTGTAATAAACCCCGACGCACCTTATAAAGTGGTGATTGAAGGGCACAGCGATGAGATATCATGGTATGTAAATTATATTACAGAAAATGGCCTTGTATATGTTATACGCAACGGGGGCAGCGACCACATGATTGCACCAAGTAAGCGGGTTAACATACACACTAAGAACGGAATAGTAAAAGGTGTTTTTGGGTGGCCGGCCATACATACCCGTAACCGGGGTAAAGAAGAGCCTGCTAAAATAGAGACCATTTTTATTGACCTTGGATGTAATACTAAAGAAGAGGTAGAGAAATTAGGGGTTCATGTGGGTTGTGTTATTACCTATCCTGATGATTTTATGGTACTTAACGAAAATAAATTTGTGTGCCGCGCCATAGATAACCGCGTTGGTGGCTTTATGATTGCCGAGGTTGCAAGGCTTTTAAAAGAAAACGGCAAGAAACTGCCTTTTGGCCTGTACATAACCAACTCAGTACAGGAAGAAGTGGGGCTAAGGGGTGCCGAGATGATTACCCAGACTATTAAGCCAAACGTGGCTATTGTTACCGATGTGTGCCATGACAGCACTACACCCATGATAGACAAGCGTATAGAGGGTGAAACACAAATAGGTAAAGGCCCTGTTATTACTTATGCACCGGCTGTACAAAACAACCTGCGCGAACTGATTATAGATACGGCGCAAAAAAATGAGATACCTTTCCAGAGGCTGGCTTCAAGCCGCGTAACAGGTACCGATACCGATGCTTTTGCTTATAGTAATGGTGGTGTGGCTTCGGCGCTTATATCGTTGCCACTGAGGTATATGCATACTACGGTAGAGATGGTACACAGGGAAGATGTAGAAAATGTGATTAAACTTATATATGAAACCCTGCTGAATATTGAGAATGAGGAGACCTTCTCATATTTTAAATAGGCCGTAGTAACATAATATTCCATAAACCTCACCCAAATGCGGGTGGGGTTTTTATTTTTTGCATTTAATGCATAGTAAACGCACAATAATTTTATTTTTATTAATTTGCAGCCTATTAAGGATGATTTCTCTCCGCTAAGAAGGAATTGCTTTTTAAGAAATAGAAATTGTATTAAAATGTCAGTTTTACAAAAAACAGCGTCGGCGCAAGCCATTGAGTTAGAAGATAAGTACGGAGCCCATAACTACCACCCATTGCCTGTTGTGTTAAGCAGGGGAGAAGGTGCTTATGTTTGGGATATGGATGGTAAGAGGTATTATGACTTTCTTTCGGCGTATTCTGCTGTTAACCAAGGGCATTGCCATCCTAAAATTATTAATGCACTTGTTAACCAGGCACAAACGCTAACACTAACCAGCCGTGCTTTTTATAACGACCAGCTGGGCAAGTATGAAGAGTACATAACACAATACTTTGGCTTTGATAAGGTATTGCCTATGAATACTGGTGCAGAAGCTGTAGAAACCGCTATAAAGTTGTGCCGCAAGTGGGCCTATGAGCGTAAAGGCATTGCAGAACATGAAGCTAAGATTATTGTTTGCGAAAACAACTTCCACGGCAGGACAACTACCATTATTTCATTTAGTAATGATGAAAACGCCCGTAAAAACTTTGGCCCTTATACCGCAGGCTTTATAAAAATAGCCTATGATGATATTGAGGCACTGGAGCAGGTTTTAAAATCTGAAAGCAATATAGCCGGATTTTTAGTAGAACCCATTCAGGGTGAGGCCGGTGTGTATGTTCCGGCAGACGGCTATCTTGCTAAGGCAAAGCAACTTTGTGAAGCACACAACGTACTTTTTATAGCCGATGAAGTGCAAACCGGCATTGCCCGTACCGGCAAACTGCTTGCTGTGCAGCATGAAGATGTACAACCGGATATATTAATATTAGGTAAAGCCCTTTCGGGTGGTGTATATCCTGTTTCGGCAGTATTAGCAAATGATGCCATTATGGGCGTTATTAAGCCCGGTCAGCATGGTTCTACCTTCGGGGGTAACCCAATTGCTGCAGCTGTAGCTATAGCAGCGTTAGAAGTGGTTAAAGAAGAAGGCCTTGCAGAAAATGCAGAAAATTTAGGAATTCTTTTCAGGAAAAAAATGAATGATTATATTGCAGTCAGTAATATAGCAACGCTTGTGCGTGGCAAAGGACTGCTTAATGCTGTTGTTATTAACGATACCGAAGACAGTTCTACCGCATGGGATATCTGCATGGCACTTAGGGATAATGGCCTTTTGGCCAAGCCTACACATGGTAATATTATCCGTTTTGCGCCACCTTTAGTAATGAATGAGGAGCAGTTGCTGGATTGTGTTGAAATTATTACAA
Source organism: Bacteroidota bacterium (assembly GCA_040387455.1). GTDB lineage: Bacteria > Bacteroidota > Bacteroidia > Flavobacteriales > Flavobacteriaceae > Flavobacterium. The sequence goes on along the minus strand of JAZKDS010000090.1, from coordinate 6,469 downwards.
ATACACTTAAATCATTTGAAAAATAAGCCAAATATCAATTTATAACAACCAATTTTAATTATGGAATACAATTCTCCTTTTGATGCAGAACAAAAATCACAGTTTGATAATTTTGAATTACAGATTACTCCACAGGCCCAGTCTTTTTTAAAAGAAACGGCTAAATGGGCAACTTTTTTGTCTATCCTTGGTTTTATATGGGTAGGTCTTATGGTTTTATTGTCTGTGTTTCTAATAATTTCAGGAGATGCGTTTGCCCGATTAAGCGGTGGAGCCGGTTTTTCGGGTGCAGGCTTGGGTGTTTTTTACCTTATTTTTTCGGTAGCTAATTTTTTCCCAATTTTATATCTTTTCAAATTTGCCAGCAATCTTAAACAGGCTCTTGCTGCAAACAGGACAGATAAATTAACGGACGCTTTTGAAAACCTTAAATCTCATTATAAGTTTATAGGAATACTTGCTATTATAGGTATTTCTTTATTTGTGCTGTCAATAGTTTTTGGTATTGTAGCTGCTATTGCAGGTGCTGCAAGCGGTTTTTAATACATTTTTATAACAAAATTGTTAAACCTCCTTATAAAAAGGAGGTTTTTTTTGTAATTAATGGTAGGTAGCCCCGAGCGTTTTTTCTTATATTTGGCAACTAACTTATACAACACATTACTTTTTTTGCATGAAAAAATTATTACTCTTACTATTATCGGGTTTGCCATTTGCCGTTACAGCACAAACTACTTGTGCTAATGCGGTAACTGTTACAGATGGCACAACAGCATCAACCACCGTAAACGGAACTAATGCCAACAGCTGCTGGGGCGGTACTACAACAAATGCCGGTGCAGCATTAAAAGCAATTTGGTATAAATATGTGCCTGCAACAAATGGTGTTTTAACCATTTCATCTAACGTTTCAGGCAACACTGGAGATAATACACGCCTTTCTGTATTTACAGGTACGTGCTCATCATTAAGCTGTTATGCTAATAACGATGATGTTGATCCAGGTTCAAACTTTCTTTCTCAGGTAGAAATTCCGGTTGCAGCAGGCACAACATATTATATTATGTGGGACAATTACTGGAAAGCAACGTCATTTAATTTCTCTGTATCCCTTACACCATCAGATTGTTTAAGCCCGGGTGCGTATGATATTAATGCAGCTACCAATATTACAGCTACATCGGCTACACTTAACTGGGATGTTGCCATTGGCACACCTACCGGTTATGATGTAGATTATGGCACTGTAGGCCATGCTGCCGGTACAGGTACAATACAAAATACAACAACTAACTCTATAGCAATTAGTGGCCTTACAGGCCCGAACCTAAGCTATTATGTAAGAACAAATTGTGGTGCTACACAAGGCGCATGGACAGGGCCTTTTGTGCTCTACCTTGCCGTTACCGTGCCTTATAGCAATGGCTTTGAAAACGATGGTGCTAACCTTGACGGTTTTGCAACCAGCGGATGGGGACTTTTAAATGGCGGCAGCAATGGCGTATTTGCAAATATTGGCGATGCTGTAATTTATAGTAATACCGGTGCTACTACACAAAACACATGGACTTTAACCAGGGCCGTAAGTCTTGCAGAAGGCGAAAGCGTAGGGGTTATATTCTACACATGGTATGTGGGTGAAGCCGGCAATAAAGCTTCGCTTAATGTTACGGTAGGTACAGCACAAAGTACAACAGGACAAACAGTAATCGCATCGTTCCCTGAAATTTTACCTACCGGAGATTACATAGGCAGGATAGCGACTTATACAGCTCCTGCGGCAGGTACTTATTATTTTGGTTTTAACAATGTTTCTGCACCTACATCGGCAACTGGTTACCTGTTTTTAGATACTGTAAGCATAGGTAGCGAGTTAGTAGGTATTGATGATGTAACGTTATCTATGTTAACGATATATCCTAATCCTGCAACCGATGTAATAAACATTTCTAATGCAGCGGCTAATCCTGTTAGCAACATACAAATTGTTGACTTTAACGGACGCCTGGTTAAGAACCAGAATGTTAACGCTGCTACAGTAGCACAGGTTGATATATCAGATCTTTCTGCCGGTATATACATGATGAATGTTACTACCGAAAAAGGTATGGTTACTAAAAAGATTGTTAAGCAATAATTTATTGCTTTTAGATATTAAAAAAAGCCCTTCGTTTTTTCGAGGGGCTTTTGTTTTATAAGAATTTAGCTTTAAGCTCTGGAGTAGGTATCATACAGGCGTCTTTTTTTCCGTACCATTTATAGCGGTTTCGGGCTACATAATCATACACCTTGTTGCTTATAAATTTAGGCAGTATTTTAAAAATCCCCATTAAAGAATATATACTACCCAATTGGATGGCTATATTTAATGCAGCCTCAGCTTTGTAATAATAAGCATGCCCGGGTTCATATAATATTATAGAATCGGTTTTAGTAGTGTCAATCCCTATATGCTTAATGATTTGCTGGCCAATTTGATCTTGTATGGCCACAAACCGAAAGATATCCTTTTTATCATGCTTAATGATAAACTGCACGGTACTGTCGCATAGGTTACAAACCCCATCAAACAATATTATCTTTTTATTTTTAGGTAAACTTTCCATAATCAAAATTGTTATATTAAACTATTGATTAATTGCTAATTACTTCTTCATTGCCTCTACAAGTTCCAGGCTTTCAAGGTCAACTTTACTGGTAAAAATACCGTAGTTAACTGTTGCCTTTTTCTTTTCGATAACCTCAAGGGTACCTACGGCCTTACCGTCTATCATGCGCACGCGGTCGCCTATTTTAATAGGTAGTTTGGGTTTAGGTGTAGCTGCTTCCTTAATTTTTTTCTCTTTCTTTTCAATTCTTATTTCTTCAACTTTAACCTCAACCTCGGCAATTACCTGTTTTTTAATTACTTCTTTGGCTTTCTGTTCCTTTGGTGTCGCTTTTTTGCGTTTAGAGTTTTCAATTTCTACCATTTTCAGGAATTCGCCTATCAGGTCTTTCTTATTCTTGTTGTTAAAGTACTTCTCGCTTATATCGTCCATTTTCTGGCCCATATAAATAAGGCGTTGGTTAGCATCATATAATTCCTGATAGCTTTCAAGCTTCTGCTGAATTTTTGTATTGATGTTTTCCATCTTTTTACCTTCTTCACGGGCGCGAACTTCTTCTTCCTTAAGTGTTTGCGATGTTTTTTCCAACTTAGAGCGCTCTTTTTGCAGGTTGGCAATGGTTTTATCAAAACGTACTTTGCTGCCTTCAATTTTCTTTTTCGCACGGTTTATTAATCCGTAAGGGATACCGTTTTTTTGTGCTACCTCAAAGGTAAACGAGCTACCAGCCTGGCCTAATATTAGCTTATACATGGGTTCTAACGATTTTTCGTCAAAAAGCATGTTAGCATTCATGGCATGGGGCAACTCATCAGCCAGTATCTTAAGGTTGGTATAGTGTGTGGTAATGATACCAAATGCCTCACGGTGGTAAAACTCTTCAAGAAAAGTTTCGGCTAAAGCACCACCCAGTTCAGGATCTGACCCTGTACCAAATTCGTCAATTAAAAATAATGTTTTATCGTTGCACTTCCTTAAAAAGTGGTTCATGTTTTTAAGACGGTAACTGTATGTACTTAAATGATTTTCAATACTTTGATTGTCACCAATATCGGTCATAATACGGTCAAACAAAAACGTTTCGCTGCGCTCGTGCACCGGTATCAGTAGGCCGCATTGCAACATAAGCTGTAGCAGGCCAATGGTTTTAAGTGTAATACTTTTACCACCGGCATTGGGGCCTGAAATTACTATAATGCGGCTATCCTCCTTAAGTTCTATGGTTTGCGGGTAAGTTGGCTGATTCTTTACCCTGTTACTGCTAAATAAAATAGGGTGGTAGGCCTCGCGGAAGTACAGCCTCTTTTCATTATTTATAGCAGGCATCAATCCGTTTATCCTTTTGGCATATTTTGCCTTGGCAGATACTACATCTATATCGGTTAAAAATTCCTGGTAATCATATAGTAACGGCACAAAAGGCCTTATAAGCATGCTTAAATACTTTAATATACGCTTGATTTCTTCTTTTTCTTCGTATTCAAAATTATTTAGCTCACGCGAATAACGCAATGTAGCTTCGGGTTCAATATAGGCAATGCTCCCTGTTTTAGAGCTGCCCAAAATAGAGCCTTTTACCTTGCGGCGGTACATGGCCAGTACGGCAAGCGCACGGCGGTTTTCTACCACAGTTTCTTTAATATCATCAAGATAGCCCATGCCGTTGTACTGGCTTAATGCCATGGTAAAGCTTTGGTTTATCTTGGTTTTAACCAGGTTCATTTCTCTGCGGATGTTGGCCAGTTCCGGCGATGCCTCATCTTTAACCTCGCCATACTTATCTACCACTTTATCAATATCTTTCAGGATATCCTTTGTGTACTCTACCTCAGCTGCGCGGTTGTTAAGGGTAGGGTAATAGTCATCAAATTTATCGAGAAATTTAATGAGTGTGTTTACGGTTTCTGATAGGTTAGCAATCTTCCTAAACGCCGATGCATCAAGGTAGCTGTCTTCAATCGCCAGGAATTTTATTTCGTTGGTTATAGGCTCAAAACCGTGGTTAGGCAGCGCATTGTTGTTGTCAAAAGACGACACATACTCTGATGTTTGGTGCAAAGCGTCCATCAGTTCATCCCGGTTTTTAAAGGGGACAATCTGTAATGCTTTTTCCATTCCCGGCTCTGTAACGCAGCCACTCGAAACCGCCTCAAGTACGGTGCCGAATTCTAAATCTTTAAGTGTTTTATCTGTAATACTTATCATTACTTTTTGTAGAGCAAATTTTATGCAAATTTACTACATATTGCGCCAGCCTGCACAAATGGCAGTACAATTTAAGATTGCTTTATAGGGCAGCGTGACAGTCAATAGCTATATTTGCCTTGTAAACTGCATATAAATGGACGTAAACATACACCCATCGTGGAAAAAGGAGCTTAGCGCTGAATTTGAAAAGCCTTACTTTGAGCACCTTATACAATTTGTAAAAGAAGAATATAGCAATACAACCTGCTATCCGCCGGGTAAACAAATTTTTTCGGCGTTTGACCATTGCCCTTTTGATAAAGTAAAAGTAGTGATACTGGGGCAGGACCCTTATCATGGACCGGGGCAGGCTAATGGTCTGTGCTTCTCGGTTAATGATGGTATACCAAATCCACCCTCTTTACAAAACATTTTCAGGGAAATACAGGCCGATTTAGGCAAGCCGTTTCCGCCAACCGGCAATTTAGAACGTTGGGCAGAACAAGGTGTGCTGTTGCTAAATGCTGTGCTTACCGTACGCCAAAGCGAGGCCAACAGCCACCAGGGCAAGGGCTGGGAGGCATTTACCGATGCTGTTATCCAGAAAATATCTGACGAGAAAGAAAATGCGGTGTTTTTGCTTTGGGGAGGCTTTGCCAAAAAAAAAGGTGCACGCGTTGACAGGAATAAGCATCTTGTTTTAGAAAGCGGCCACCCAAGCCCACTGAGTGCCAATAAAGGGCATTGGTTTGGCAACAGGCACTTTAGTAAAACAAATGCCTTTTTAGCCGATAAAAATAAAAAGCAGGTTATTTGGTAACCTGCTTTTGTTTATTATTCAACATAGAGAACCCCGTAGGGGTGACATATTTATAGGAATAAATGATAAACAAGAAAGGAGCTTCGTAGAAGCGGTATATAAGAAGTAATTATATGCCGTTCCTCCGGAACTCCAATCGCTCTGAGTATATCAGCTATAAATATGCCGCTTCTACGAAGCTAAGGCGCAAATTACTTAACATTAACCTCGCTCCTCAGCTTAATATCTTCTGCAGAAGCGCCTATAATAACCTCAAAAGTACCGGTATCATAGCCAAAGGCATTCTTTTCGGTTTTGAAATATGAAAACGCATCGGCATCAAGCTTGATGGTTACGGTTTTACTTTCGCCTTTTTTAAGATATACTTTATCAAAGCCTTTTAGCTCTTTTACAGGGCGTTGCACGGGGCTGTTGGGTTGGCGTACATATATCTGGGCTACTTCGGCACCATCATAATTCCCTGTATTTTTTATGTTGAAAGTAACCGTTACATCGGTACCGCCGTTTGAGTTTATCTTTAGGTCAGAATATCCAAATGTGGTATAAGAAAGCCCAAACCCGAATGGGAACTGCGGCTTAACTTTACCTAAATCATAATAACGGTAACCTACGTTAAGATCTTCTTTATAGCTTACACGCTTATCGCCATCTGCATCATAATAGTTATTAAAGGTAGGGTTGTCTTCCCACTTTTTCTCAAAGCTTGCGGGTAGCTTGCCGCTTGGGTTTACATTGCCAAACAGTATATCGGCCACAGCTTTTCCGCCTTCCTGCCCCGGGAACCATGCATGTAGCAGCGACTTGGTTTGCGTCAGCCATTTTTGCATATCTACATTGCCACCTGCATTTAAAA
>JAZKDS010000089.1:0-6096 GCA_040387455.1 Bacteroidota bacterium | reverse complement strand
AGGGTGTGAGACGCAAGCATTGCGTCTCTACTGAGCTTGTTTGCTAATCCATTTTACAATTGTAGTGCTGTTTGTCATGGCTAAAAAAGCAACAACAGCACGCAATAGGTGGTATACAATTATGGGTGTCCTGTCATTATCTTGTAAAAGCTGGGGCATCTGCCAGAATTTTATCAGCTGTTGAATAAGTGCGGGTAAAGCCTCAACAAAAATCCATCCGGCTAAAACAATCACTATAATTTTAAGCACACTCTGAGGCGCTATATTTATGTTTATTGATGGTTCTTTAAACCCTTTTTCGAGTTTAAGTACGTTTATTAGCCATTCTGACTTAAAAAGAAACAAGCTTACAATACTCAAATAAGCCGCCAGTAGTATAATATTCAGGGCAATAAAGGAAAATATCCCATCTGCTTCATCGGTATAACCAAATACTGAACTGTATGATGTAAGTGTTGTAGCCAATATATCAATTAAATACATAAGGAGTAGCAGGCCTATAGATTTGAGGATAATTTTCCAGAAAGTATTGATGAGCATGGTGTGAGGTTTAGGAGCTACTAATGTAGTGTTTTTTGGTAATGCGAGATTGAAACTACCTTACTCAATTTCAAGTAAAAAAGCTACTTCTGTCTTAAGTTCAGGAAGATTTTTAATAACGATACCCCAGATAAGTTCATCTGATATGGCATCATAACTGTGTATTATTCTGTTGCGTAAATCTACAATTTTTCTGGAATTACTAATCGCTATTTCCGGCAACTGCTTTAATATACGATTCATGGCTTCGCCTATAATTTCTATATTACGCTCAACAGCACGCTTGGTGCGTAAATCGGTTACGTACTCATCAAATAATTTTGAGCGTCCCTCAAAAAAGCTTTCAATTTCGGATATGGCATTGTAAATGTCAAATAGCCAGGCTTTAATGGTGTTATCCATAAATAAGTTGGCGCTGTTTTTCCAGGTTTTGTTTAAAATACGGGTTTTTAATAGCCTGCTCCTCTAAAAGGTCTATATCGCGGTTAAAGATTTTTTGTAAAGAAAATTTAAAATCGTAATAATTATCAGCATAGTCCAGCAGGTCAATGGCATTAAAATCTACAACCAAATCTACATCGCTTTGGTCAGTAAATTTATCGGTAAGCACTGACCCGAAAGCATATAGCGATTTTACCTTATGGCTTTTGCACAGGCTGTTTATATCAGAAATGTATTTTTTTAAAAAATCCATATTCAAAGATAATGATTTTCATTTATAAATTTCCAATACCTTAGCAGTATAGATATTTTATGCCATGAACCTAAAAGTAATAGCCTTTGATGCTGATGATACCCTGTTTATAAACGAGCCTTATTTTGAGGAAACCGAAAAGGCCTTTTGTGTACTGATGGAAGACTATCTTAGTCACCAGGGTATTAGCCAGGAAGTGTTCAGGATGCAGATACAAAACCTGCCGATGTATGGCTATGGCATAAAAAGCTATATACTAAGCATGATAGAAACCGCTATAAACATTAGTAACGGCACCATAAGCAGTAAGCATATAACCAGGATACTCGACCTGGGTAAAACCCTGTTGCAAAAACCCATTGAGCTGATTGATGGCGTAGAAGAAACCCTTGCCGCACTGCATGGCAAGTACAAACTGGTGGTGGCTACAAAGGGCGACCTGAAAGACCAGCAGCGCAAGCTGCACGACAGCGGCCTGGGTAAGTATTTTCATCATATTGAGGTGATGGCCGAGAAAGAGGCTGTTAATTACAATAAGTTACTGCAGCGCCTTGACATACAACCCCACGAACTGATGATGATAGGTAATTCGCTTAAAAGCGATGTACTGCCTGTGCTGGAGGTGGGCGGTTATGCCTGCCATATTCCGTTTCATACCACTTGGGCGCACGAGCGTATAGATCATGAGGTGGTGCACGAGCGCTTTAAAGCATTTACGGATATAAGAGAGGTTTTAACTTTGTTTCAGGTTTAAAGTTTCAGGTTGGAAGCCCGATGCCACTACAACCGAAAACTGTGATCTCAGCTTTTACCAGAACTTTAAAACAACCCAGAACTCTCAACCCAGAACTCTCAACCCCCAACTAAAATGGACCCAACCTTTTTTTCTGACCAAAATGATTTTAGGCAATGGCTCGATAAAAACCATGCCACCGCTACAGAGTTGCTTGTGGGCTTTTATAAAGTGGGCAGCGGCAAGCCCAGCATGTCGTGGCCGCAAAGTGTAGACCAGGCACTATGCTATGGCTGGATAGATGGCGTTCGGAAATCTATAGATGCCGAGGCTTATACCATACGGTTTACGCCCCGAAAGGCTACCAGTATTTGGAGTGCTGTTAACATTAATAAAATGGAGGCGTTGCAAAAACAGGGTTTGGTGCAGCCTGCCGGGCTGGCGGCCTTTGCTAAAAGGCAAGAATCTAAAAGCAGGATATATGCTTTTGAGCAGCCCGAAACCGCTACGCTTTTACCCGAAATGGAAGCAATTTTTAAAGCCAATACACCTGCGTGGGAGTTTTTTAATGCCCAGCCCGCCGGTTACAAAAAGGTAATGCTGCACTGGATTACTACGGCCAAGCAGGAAAAGACACGCCTTAGCCGCTTAGAAACTACCATAAAGGCCTGCGAAGAAGGAAAACGCCTGGACTGGAGGTAGAGCAGGAGGGAGAAGGCAGATAGCAGTTGAGAGGTAGCAGGTAGCAGATAGCAGGAAGCTACAGTTTGTTTTTTGAAATCTGTTATTTTGTGCTTAACATTTGTTATTGAGATTTGCTATTTGGAATTTATTCTAAATTCTTACAATTTTTATGGTTATATTTGAGTTTTACCTATACAACCAATTAATTGTACTAATATGAAAAAGCCAATCAGGATTTTAGTAACACTTGCAGCCGTTGCTGTAGGTTTTGCGTTTACGCTGCCTTTTAAGGCCCATAAAAAACAAATTACTATAGTACTGGATGCTGCACATGGCGGCAGAGATTATGGGTCGGCACACGGCACCTTTTATGAAAAACAGATTGCCGCAGCCGTATCTGACAGGATTCAGGAATTAAGTGAGGATGTTGAGGTGGTTTTTTATGAAACGCGTCCTGATGACACTTTTGTATCGTTAGAAGACCGTGTAAAGGTTATTAATGACGTAAAGCCCGACCTGGTGCTGAGCCTGCATACCAACTATGAGCGTAATGGTGAAAAGAGCGGTATGGACTTTTATATCTCTGATAAATCTTCAACCTACGATAAATCAAAAGAATATGCCGACAGGCTTTCTGCAGCCTTTGCAAGTAAAGAGTATGCCACTGAGGTAAAAACAGCGCCGTTTTGGGTGCTTAAAAAAAGCGAAGCACCTACTGTTATGATTGAAATGGGCTACCTGAGCAATAAAGCTGATAGAAATTACCTTACTACCCCAGCCGGACAGGACGCTATTGCCACCACAGTTGCAACATTTATTAAAACCCTTAAATAAGCCCATGGCTAAAGAACAGAATTATAGCAACCATATTAGATATTACCCACCGCACCATTTTGTGTTTTATCCGGTTATGCTGGTACTTATGGGCTGGTGCGCCTGCAATGCATGGTGCAATGAGCTCAACAGGACTTTATGGATAACCATAGGTGTGGGTTTTGGTGGCCTTACATGGCTTGCCTGGATGCTGCGCCAGCATTATGCCCTTGTGTTGCAAAACCGCACCGTAGTGCTGGAGTTGCGCTACCGCTACCTGGCCATAACCGGCAACCGGTTTGAGCCCATTGAGGAACAATTAACCGACGGGCAGCTTTATGCCCTTCGTTTTGCCCCGGATGAAGAATTTGTGGCGTTGGCACAAAGAGCCGTAGCTGAAAATTTATCGGGTGATGTTATTAAAAAATCAATTAAAAACTGGAAGGCTGACCACAGGAGGGTTTAAATTCAGAAATTAAATTTTAGAACTCAGAAGGAACTTCATTCTGAAATTTTAGATGCGTTTGAAATTGTTAATTCCGAAATCCAAAAGTGAAATGAATGCAGATTTTTGCTCATAATGCATCTCAATTTTAAGCTCTAAAATTTATCTGCTGAATTAGTGGATTCCGAAGTCCGAAAGTGAAATATTAAGCACTTTTTGAATATAAAATATACTATTTTTCTTTAAAAATAAAATCGGGATACCATGTAAAATGATATCCCGATTTCTTTAATCAGGTTCGGAATTTATATAAAAATTCTTACATCTGACTATGTTTTTTAAAAATCGTAGTCGTTCCAAAAGAAACGGCTGTCGCTACGATTGTAATCACTATGATCGCTGTTGATATAATCAGATGCATTACGCTCTTCGTCATCATAACGGTAACTTTTTGAGCGTTCTACGGGGTTATTGGCATCCCAATCGTTGCCAGCGGTACCACTGCTAAACGTAGACGGGTCTTCAGTATTATCATTTTCATAAGACTCCTCGTCTTCGTTAAAAGTCTTACTGTCAGGGTCTTTGTTCTTATCTGTATTTTTATTGTACGCCGGGTCTCTGTCGCCATTACGGTCGTTAGATCGGCTTGCAGGATCCTGATCCAGGTTTCCTCTGTTTTTATCGTCTGTAGTCATGTTATGTGGCTTGTATCAGTTAGTTAGTATTCTTTTTTCTTTTCGGAGGTATCTCCGTCCTGAATTTTCTGTGGCGTTTTAGTGGCCGATGTTTTTTTAGTAGCACCTTCTTTAGCAGTTGATATAGAGGCTTTTAAAGCGCCTTCGTCTTTACTGCTTTTGCTTAGATCTTTACCGCTTGATACTTTAGGTGCAGGGGTCTGGTTTTTGTCTTTAGTTGTCATAAGGTGTTCATTTAGCATGTATTATAAAGTTAATGAACATGAAAAGAGAGTTTGTAGCCAATTAACATTTCTTTTGGCTATAAAAATCGTGTTGTGAGTGTAAGTTGTTGACTGTGTTTGTTTTATAATGCTTCGTGCAATCTTTGGTGTCTAATTTTAACAAACAATTTGCTGAGAACATGGCCTTTAGCAGCGCAAAAATCCCTAAATTAGTAGAGGCTTAATAAGGATTTACTGATAGTTTACAGCCTGAAACGCCTAAACCATTCAATAACTAACATTTACACACAAAAATGGCTACACAACACTGGGTTTTAGACCCTGCACATTCTGAAATACATTTTAAGATACGCCATCTTGTAATCAGCACGATTACAGGTAGTTTCAATATTTTTAGCGGCAGGTTAACCACGCCACAGCACGATGATTTTAGCAATGCCTATGTTACCCTTAAAATTGACGTGTACAGCGTTGATACTAATAACACCCAGAGGGATGAGCACCTTAAGTCGGCTGACTTTTTTGATGCGGACCAATATCCTGAAATTAAGTTCTTATCGACTGAATTTAAGCATATTGAGGGGGATAAGCATACGTTAACGGGCGAGCTGACCATTAAAGATGTAACCAAAACCGTAACGCTTGATGTGCTGTTTGGCGGAGAGGCTAAAGATGGTTTTGGCATTAACCGTGCGGGTTTTGAGATAACCTGCATTATTAACCGTAACGACTTTAATATTCATGCAGATGATGTAACCGAAGCCGGTGGCCTGGTGCTTGGCGAGGATATAAAAATGTATGCTAACATACAGTTTACCAATGAGGTAGAGTGATAAATTCCGTTGCGGGATAGTATGCAACGGAATTTGTTTTATTTGCCAAAGTGCGTGTTGCCACGCACTTTTTTATTGTCAGGATGCCCTGCAGGGTACCTGTTTTCTTCGGTATCGCTGTTAAAATCACGGTTTTCGGCCGTTTCTTTATCTTCAGCTTCATTTTTAGTGCCACGGCTTTTGCTTACCACTTCGCCATCTTCTCGGGTAGTGTTATCGTCCTGGCTGTTAACGGGTGGTGCTTTTTTTTCGTCAGTATCGCGGGCACGTTGCTGCGATACTGTGCTGCCATCCTGCTTTTTTTCCAGTTCCGTTTTTAGTTTATCGGCTCCCGGGTTGTAGTTGTCTGGCAGGTTTTCACCGCTAAAGCCTTCATTTTTATCGCTTTGCTTTTGCTGATTGTCTCGATTTCGATTACTGATTGTCCGATCTCTT
>JAZKDS010000088.1:5023-9669 GCA_040387455.1 Bacteroidota bacterium | reverse complement strand
ACATCCATACCCTACACACGCAAGGTAATATACAAATACAACGATCCGGTTGCCGGAGAGGTATACCAGCCGCTGGATGTGGTTCCGGCCATAACAAGCCGCATACAAAACAAAGTACAACTGTTTACCGATACTGACTCTCAAACCGTGACAATCAAAATAAAAGCAGGGCAGGACAATTGCAAAGGCAACCTTCGTTTTGAACTGCCTGCTGGCTGGAAAGTTTCTCCGGCAAGTATACCTTTCGATCTTAAAATAAAAGGTAGCGAAGCTACAGTACAGTTTGAAGTTACCCCACCCGATGAACCCAGCGAAGTTACAGGCCGTAGCATTGCCACCATGGATGGCGCTGATTATGCGCTGGAACAAACCATATTAAACTACCCCCACATAAACATACAGCAGGTATTGCTGCCTTCAACGGCTAAATTTACACGGGTAGACCTTAAAACAAAAGGCGAAAACATTGCCTACATAATGGGTGCCGGCGATAATGTGCCCGAAAGCCTTAAGCAAATGGGATATAATGTTACCCTGCTGCCTATAGCTGATGTTTCTGCCGAAGGGCTTAAAAAATTTGATGCCGTGGTTATGGGCATCCGTGCATATAATGTGCTCGACGCACTGGCCTTTAAACAGCTAATATTACTTGATTATGTAAAAACAGGCGGTACTATGGTAGTGCAGTACAATACTACCGGTGCACTTACCGTTAAAAATGTAGGGCCCTACCCTATGCGCATTTCTCGTGACAGGGTAACCGAAGAAGATGCAAAAATAACATTTACAGACGCAACCATTAGGATTTTAAACTATCCTAATAAAATAACAGAGGCCGATTTTAAAGGCTGGGTGCAGGAACAGGGCTTATATTACCCCGATGAGTGGGATAGCCAGTATAAGACCGTAATTTCGAGCCACGATAAAGGCGAGGATCCTAAAAAAGGTGCATTGCTGGTAGCTAAGTACGGCAAAGGGTATTATATTTACACCGGCCTGAGCTTTTTTAGAGAACTGCCCGAAGGCGTTAGCGGTGCTTACAGGATTATGGCCAACCTGATTGCAATTGGGCAATAATAATCATTGCCTGACTGTAACAAAACAGGCTTATAAAAGTCTTATTAATAATTTTGATAAAGCATAATGAAAGATAAAGACACATCATGGAAAAAGAGTTACAGCTTTGTGCTGCTGCTTAACATTATATACATCGTGTTGTTTTATTTTTTAACGCAGATATATTCATAGCATGCAGCTAATAGACTGGATTATACTTTCCGTAACACTGCTGTTTATAGTGGCTTATGGGGCACTTAAAACAAAAGGCAGTAAAAACGTGGAAGAGTACATATTAGGCAATAACCAAACCCCATGGTGGACGGTTGGCCTATCGGTTATGGCCACACAGGCCAGCGCCATTACTTTTCTTTCCACACCCGGGCAGGCCTATCATGACGGGCTTGGGTTTGTACAGTTTTACTTTGGCCTTCCGTTTGCCATGGTTATCATCTGTATTACCTTTATCCCTATTTACCACAAACTAAAAGTATATACCGCCTACGAATTTTTAGAGCAGCGTTTTGATGTAAAAACCAGGTCGCTGGCCGCAATACTATTCCTTATACAGCGCGGGCTTGGTACAGGGCTTACCATTTATGCACCGGCCATTATACTGTCATCTTTATTAGGATGGAACCTTACCCTAATGAACTTTTTGATAGGCCTTATGGTTATTATTTATACCGTAACCGGTGGCACACGTGCCGTAAACATTACCCACAAACAGCAAATGTTTGTTATTATGACGGGTATGATTATTACATTTTTTATCATTCTAGACTCATTGCCGGATGAGCTTAGCTTTAGCAATGCCCTGCACATAGCAGGCGCTAATGACAAGCTGAATATACTTGATTTTTCTTTCGATCCGGACCAGCGTTATACCGTATGGAGCGGACTTGCAGGTGGTTTGTTTTTATTCCTTTCTTATTTTGGAACAGACCAAAGCCAGGTGCAGCGCTACCTTAGTGGACGTTCTGTAAAAGAAAGCCAGATGGGCCTTATCATGAACGGATTGCTTAAAGTGCCCATGCAGTTTTTTATACTGCTTATAGGTGTTATGGTGTTTGTATTCTTCCAGTTCCATTCGGCGCCGTTGCACTTTAACCCAAACAATACGGCTTCAATAAACAAATCGCAGTATAAAGAACAATACCATAACCTTGAATCGCAACTTAAAGAAGTAGCCCAGGAAAAAGAAGAAATAAGCATGTTGTATGTAAACCAGTTGCACCAGGACTATGATAATAAAGAGCTACACAACAGGCTTGTAAACCTTAATACCCGTGAAAAAGACCTTAGGGAAGATGCACGTGGCCTGATTGAAAAGGTAGACAAGAGCGCCGAAACCAATGATAAGGACTACGTATTTTTATACTTCATCCTTAACTTTTTACCTAAAGGGATGATAGGCTTGCTGCTTGCCGTTATTATATCGGCAGCCATGTCATCATCAGCTTCAGGGCTAAATGCGCTGGCATCTACTACCTCCATAGATATTTACCAAAGATTATATCCCGGCAAAAAATCAGACAAAAACATGGTAAACATGACCATGTTGTTTACACTCTTATGGGGTATTGTAGCTATATTGTTTGCCTGTGTAGGTACGCTGTTTGAAAATCTTATACAGCTTGTAAACATTATTGGGTCTATATTTTATGGTACAGTATTGGGTATTTTTCTTGTGGCATTTTATATTAAATACATCAGGGCACAAGCCATATTTTACAGCGCTCTTTTAACCCAGTTAATCATCTTTGTAATTTTCTATGCAGATGTGGTAAGCTTCCTGTGGTTAAACATTATAGGTGCCACACTTACCATAGTGTTCTCGCTACTTGGGCAATTACTTATCAACTCATCAAATAAGAGTGTTTCAGCATAGCTTAGTAAAATACTCAACAGACATAAAAAAACCGCCTATTAAGGCGGTTTCATTTTATAAGCAACTGATTATTTTTTGCTCCACTCTTTAATAGAGTCCTGGTTCATTTTAATATAATCGTTGTTTTTAGCTTTTTCAGCCCCGGCTAACGAAAGTTTTGCCGTTGCAACAGCACCCGCTTTATCTCCCATTTTAGCCTGTATAAGCGATTTTTGCCTTAAAATGTAAAATGGGGCATCCTGTCCCTTTTCTGTCTTCTCAATAGCCTGGTTAATCCATGTAAGCGCTTTGTTAAGGTCGGCGTTACTCTGGTAGTAATACTGTGCCGCAGCAAAGTAAGAACCCTGCGTTGGACCGCTCATAGCCTCTTCAATGCTTTTAAGGGCAGTAGCCTTGGTAGGTACTTCAATTTTAAGGGCAACCATAGTTTTTTCCCATGCAATTTCAAGGAAACCATAATCATTCTCAAGGGCATTCATACCTATAGTAAGGGTTTCAACAGGGCGTGTAAGGAACTCAGGCTTAACTGTAGCCCTAACCACCTCTTTGCTGTCATCATACTTTTCAGGAAGACCCCAGTTGTTGGTATCGTTATAAAGTATTACATCCCAGCTGTCTGCTTTTGGCTGAGAATATAGCGCATAATGACCCGCTTTAACGGTTTTACCTGCAACAATTACATCATCGCTAAAAGTAATAATGGTATTTGCATTAGCTCCCGTTCTCCAAAGACGGCCAAAAGGCACAAGCTCTCCGTATACAGCCCTGCCGCGGGCGCTTGGGCGCGAATACTCTACTTTAACTGTTGTTAGGCCTACTGTTTGCTCAATTACAGCTTTAGGGCTGGCTTGTGGCGTTTGTATTTGTGCCGAAGATGTTGTTACAAAGGCAAGGACTGCCGCTGCTGTAAGAAATATCTTTTTCATGATACTGTTTTATTGTTTAAAGTTTGTTGCTGCGAAATTAGTAATAATAGCTATTACAGTTGTTAAAAAATATTAAAATTACTGCACAAACCCATTTTGATGTGCTGCGTGTTTAGTACCTTCACTCATTAATTATAACCCATGATTTACTCTGTACACAAATTTCAAAAATTACCCATCCCTATGCAACAGGCCTGGGATTTTATGGCCGATCCAAAAAACCTGGCTGTTATAACACCACCTAACATGGGCTTTGTTACTAAAAGTGGCGACGACCGTAAAATATTTCCCGGACAGATAATTACATACACCATAACGCCTTTGTTTGGCATTAAATTGCAATGGGTTACAGAAATTACACATGTGGTTAACGGACAGTTTTTTGTTGATGAACAACGTTTTGGTCCCTATTCCTTTTGGCACCACAAGCACTTTTTAAAGGAAATTGAAGGCGGTACCGAGATGGAAGATATTGTGCATTATAAAGTGCCTATGGGTATTTTAGGCCGTTTGGTACACCCTTTTTTAGTTAAGCCAAAGCTGGAAGAAATATTTGCCTACCGACAAAAAAAACTTGTTGAACTCTTTGGTGCATATAAAGGATAACTATGGTAGTATTTTGGTTTAGGCGCGACCTGCGCATTGATGACAACACTGCACTGTATGAGGCTATTGCCAGCGGCGAAAAGATACTGCCTATATTTATTCTCGACAAAAATATTCTTGATGAACTGCCTAAAGATGATGCGCGTGTAACGTTTATTATGGCCTTA
>JAZKDS010000088.1:0-5013 GCA_040387455.1 Bacteroidota bacterium | reverse complement strand
TGTAAACCAGCAATTTAAACAGCATAATCGGTCAGTTGCTGTGTTCTATGACGAACCGGAAAACGTGTTTAAGCAACTGCTTAAAGACCATAACGATATTACAGCATTATATGCCAACCGCGATTATGAGCCCTATGCCCGTAAGCGCGATAAGACCATTTATGAAATGCTGGCAGAAAAAAACATCCCCTTTAAAAGCTATAAAGACCAGGTTATTTTTGAAAAAAGTGAGGTTGTTAAAGATAATGGCGAACCTTATGTAGTATACACACCATATAAAAACCGTTGGTACGATACGTTTAAGCAGCTTGAAATCAGGCTGCATAATCCTGAAATTAAAGCAGATAGCTTTGTAAAGCATAACTATCCATTCCTGAGTCTGGAAGACATTGGTTTTACCGAAAGCCCAATTAAACCGGTATCTTATGATGTATCTCCGGTACTGATAGAAGAATATGAGGCCACCCGAAACTTTCCGGCAATAGATGGCACATCGCACCTTAGCCCCTACTTAAGGTTTGGGGCGGTCAGCATTCGTGAGCTGGTTATAAAAGGCTTTGCTGCTAAAAACCAAACGTTTGTAAACGAACTGATATGGCGCGAATTTTTTATGCAGATACTTTGGCACTATCCTCATACGGTTACAAAGGCTTTCAGGCCTAAGTATGACAACATAAAATGGCGCTATAGCGAAACCGATTTTAAGGCCTGGTGCGAAGGAAAAACAGGCTACCCTATAGTAGATGCCGGCATGCGCGAATTAAACGCTACAGGCACCATGCATAACCGTGTACGCATGATAACCGCAAGCTTTTTATGCAAGCACCTGCTGTTAGACTGGCGCAAAGGCGAAGCTTATTTTGCCGAGAAATTATTTGATTATGAGCAATCCAGCAACATAGGCAACTGGCAGTGGGCTGCCGGAACCGGTGTAGATGCCGCACCTTATTTCAGGATTTTTAACCCCAGCGAGCAGGTTAAAAAATTTGATAAACAGCTGGATTACATAAAAAAATGGGTACCTGAATTTCAGGACGCTGATTACCAACCTATGGTAGACCATAAAGAGGCGCGCGAAAGGGCTCTCAGGGTATATAAAGAAGGGGTTGGAAATTAGGTTTCAGGTTTCAGGTTAAGTTTCACTCAAAACTTTAAAATGAACCTGAAACCTGAGACTTTACACTTATTTTATATCTCTTATCCTCTCATAGTTAAGCTGGCTAAAATCGGTAATTACTTCATCGGCTAATAATGTATCCTGAAGGGTTTCTTCTTCACTTTTGTAGCCTATACAGTATACCCCGGCACCTTTTGCTGCTTTTATACCATTGGTGCTGTCTTCTATTACAATACATTCATCGGCGGTAAAGCCAGATTTTGCAACGGCTTCTAAAAAGATAGCAGGATGTGGTTTAGAGAATTCAAAGTCCTGGCCGCTTATTTTATGGCTAAAGTATGGGTTAAGCCCAAAGCGGCTAAATACACGCTCTATCTTTACTTTAGATGATGATGAGGCCAGCAAAATAACCATGCCATTGTTGTGAAGCTCTACAATAAGGTCTTTAACGCCCGGCATCAGTTCAAGGTTTGCATCGGCATCAAAAGCCTCGCAGTAATGGTAAAGGCATTGCTCTAACAATACTTCTTCTGCTGCTTCAACACTGTAGATATTCTTTATTTTCTGGATAATATTTTTATCAGAATTACCAATAAACGTTGAGTACACGTCATCGCTTACGTTAATACCCAACGATTCATAAAACTTCATATTGGCCCTGTGGCTCAGGGGTTCAGTGTTTACCACTACCCCATCCATATCAAAAATTACGGCTTTTATCATTATAATTTGTTTCGGGTTTAACCTTAAACTAATTCTTTTACTATTTCGGCGTTTAGTTCATCAAAGTGGCTTATTACCTTATCTGCTAAGGTAAGATCCTGTAATTTAGAGTTTTCACTCCTGTATCCCACACAATAAATACCTGCAGCTTTGGCGGCTTTTATACCATTTGTACTGTCTTCTATTACAATACAGGTACTTACATCTGCTCCGGCCAATTCGGCGGCATTTAAAAATATAGCAGGGTCGGGCTTAGATTTAGGAAAATCTTCGCCACTTACTTTATACGTAAAATACTGGTGCAGGTCAAAACGGTCAAATACCTTTTGTATGGTAACCTTAGATGCCGATGATGCCAAAACAAGCTGTAGCCCTCCGGCATGCAGGTTTTGTATCAGGTTTAATACACCGGGCAGCAATTGAAGGTCGGTTTTTTTATCAAAAACCACATTAAAAAAATCACGCTTGCTTTGTATTAGGACCTCAATATCATGCTCCAGTTTAAAGGCATCCTTTATCTTCTGGTACGTATTTTTAGTGCTAAGTCCTGTTAGGGTAGCATAAAAATCATGCGGAACCTCAATGCCAAGATCTTCAAAATGCTCGTGGTAGGCAAAATAATGCAAAGGCTCAGTGTCCACAATAACACCGTCCATATCAAAAATAACTGTATTGACCATATATGTAGTTAAAAGTCAAAAATACAATATCCTGCGCTTACATAAAAGCCAATAGGTTATTAATTGGTTATATTAGTACGCCATACACTCCTCGGCACATTCGCGACAAGCATTGGCACACTCACGACAATGACCGTGATGGTTGGCAAATTTTTCGCACTCCTGGGCACAGGCACTACAAATATCGGCGCAAAGCCTCATAATATGGTGATTAAATTCACTTTCACGCTCTTCAAATTTTAGGCATAACGCACAAATTTCGGCACAATCGCGGCAAAGACTAATGCACCTTAAATGGTCCTGGCTAAGTAGTTTTATACATTCTGTGGCACATAATTCGCAGGCGGCAAAACAAGCCAGGCAGGCATCTATCATCGATTCATTTTTCATAATGATTTCATTTTAAGATTACTACTGTTACAAATTTACAATTTACACATTCTAAAAGGTGTTAAAGGTTTCCTTATAAAACTTTAAAACAATGTACCGTTAAACCTTTTATCCTAATTTTAGTCTTACAAACAAACGGTTTTACACATTGCAGGAAGAAAAAGCTTTTATAGCAGAGTTGCTTAACCCAAAAACACAGCAAGCGGCCTTTAGGCAGCTCATAGCCCAGTACAGCAGGCCGTTGTACAGCCATGTGCGTACTATTGTGCTAAACCATGACGATGCCGATGATGTGCTGCAAAACACGTTAATCAAGGTGTTCCAAAACCTTAAGAACTTTAAGGGTGAAAGCAAGCTTTTTTCATGGATGTATCGCATTGCTACTAATGAGGCGCTGACATTTATAAGCCAGCGTGCCAAAAAAGGCGGCATTACTAATGAAGATGTACAGCAAAAAGCCATAATGAACCTGCAGGCCGACGATTATTTTGAAGGTGATGCATTACAGTTAAAATTACAAAAAGCAGTAGCCACACTGCCCGAAAAACAACAGCTGGTATTTAAGATGCGCTATTTTCAAGACCTTAAATATGAGGATATTTCAGAAATAGTGGGTACATCTGTAGGTGCATTAAAGGCATCTTACCATCATGCAGTAAAAAAAATTGAAGAATATATAAACCACAATTAAACCATTTGCAATTAATTAAGTCTTAATGCCATGAACGATTTTGAGTTAGATGAATATAAACTAAAACCGGGTTTCAGTACGCCCGATGGCTACTTTGAAAGCCTTGCCGATAAGGTAATGCTACAATTGCCTAAGGCCGAAGTAAGGGTAATACCGCTTTATAGGCGTAAGCCGGTATGGCTAAGCGCTGCAGCCGCGTTTATAATAATGTTAGGCTTTGGTATCTTTTTCAGGTCCATGCTGTTTACACCGCAAACCGTTCAGCCCGATGCCGAAGCTATAGAAAATTACCTGGTATACCAGCAGGGAATCAATTCATATCAGCTTACTCAAAATCTTGACCAAAAAGATATTGCAGAACTAAACGAAACTATAGATGTTAGTCACATAAGTGCTGATGACATTGAAGAATACCTTAGCACCGAAGATATATATATAACCGAATAACAACCCTTAAAATGAGAATGAAACTCTTATTACCCATCATTTTACTTTTTTCTGTAACCCTCTATGCTCAAAAAGACCATAAAGAAAAAAGGGAGCAGATTAAAGCCCTAAAGGTTGCGTTTTTAACCACAGAACTTAACCTTACAGCAGAGGAATCAGAAAAATTCTGGCCTGTTTTTAATGCCTTTGAAGAAAAGCAATACCAGATAAGGCATGATAAAATGCGCCCTATCTTCAAAAAGATTGAAGAAACCGGCCTTGATAAAATGAACGAAAAAGATGCTGCTGCTTATCTTGAAAAACTACAAGCCGCTGACGAAGAGCTATTTAAGCTTCGCGAAAAACTGGTAACCGACCTCAAACCGATTATAGGATCTGCTAAAGTGCTGAAGCTTAAGAAAGCAGAAGAGGATTTTAATAAGAAACTCCTCGATAAGTATAAAGAGAAAAAACAATAAAAAAAGGGAAGCAATATCAACTGCTTCCCTTTTTTATTATATTAGTTTATTGTTTGTCAATAACTTAAAGCTTTTTTAATTCAATAGGTTCATCTTCGCTGTCGTCTTCATTCTCTTTTACCTTATGAAAAATCCTGCCAATCATTACGCTAAGGCGGTTTTTATAGTCCTCAATTAGCCATTCCCTATAGTTTTTAGTTGTTTTAGAGAGCAGCTTAGCATACTGTTTTACACGATATTCAATATCCGGCTCCAGTTCTTTGGCCAGCTTTCGGGCCTCACTTATGGTTTCGCTATTTTCAATACACATAAAAGAATGCTGACGTATGGAGTGCTCTATCACTGCTTTAGGCTTTTCCTTTTCATCGGCAGCCTTCTTAAATTCAGCTTCAACATCAAAAGACACATCAAGCGATTTGCCAAATTTTGCCCTCACATCATCAGGCATTACATACATATGATAGCTTTCAATTTCAGAATCCGTGCGAATATTCTCAAGGAATTGCT
>JAZKDS010000087.1:0-5163 GCA_040387455.1 Bacteroidota bacterium | reverse complement strand
ATAAAAAAAATCCATCCATAGTTTTTACAATTACTATAGATGGATTTTTATGTGGTAAAATTTCACTTTTGAAAAAGTGCGCAAAAAACAGGCGATTCTGAACTCCGAAAGTGAAAAGTGTTTGGACAATTCGGACATCAGGAGTCAAAGGTCGGATGTCCGAAGTTATATCGAAATCCGGACCCCAGACTTTCTAAATTAATATCCCGAAAGTGGGATATCTACCGTATATGATTTGCCTGCTGCAACGGTTAGATGGCGGTCGCGCATCCAGGGGTTGTGTAGCTTAAGCACCTTATAATTAATACCTTGCTCTTTTGCAAACACCGCTAAATCAGCAATAGAGCTGGTTACTTCTACCTTTTTAACGGGCAGGGTTTTATACAGGTCGGTTGCAGGGATACTAAAGTTATAGTTGGCCGGGTGCTGCATTATCTCCTTGAGTGCCAATATCCTGAACACATATCTAAAGGTTTCATCGGTTAAAAGCAGGTCATAATAGTTGCTAACTCCCTGAAATGTAATCTGTTTATTCACTCCGCCTACCCCACCGTTATACGATGCTGCGGCCAGCGTCCAGGAGCCAAACTTGTTTTTAGCCGCCACAAGGTATTTACAGGCTGCCTCAGTACTCTTGGCCAAGTGGTAGCGTTCGTCTACTATATCGTTGACTTCCAGGCCGTACTGCTTGCCGGTATCGGGCATAAACTGCCACACTCCTATGGCCTTAGCCGATGATATAGCATTGATAAGGCCGCTTTCTGCCACTGCCAGATACTTAAAATCGTCCGGAACGCCATACTGCTTTAAGATAGGCTCTATAATTGGGAATGCCCTATTGGCTCGCTTCATAATTAACTGTGTGGTAGCGTGCAGGTTAGCATTAGTAAGCAGCTCCCTGTCAAGCCTTTCTTTAACATCGGTAATGTTTAACGGTGCCTTTTCGCCGGCAAAGTCAATCTCAGCCGGAAAGTAATTACTGATATTAACCTGCTGTGGTTCAGGTTTTTGATTTTTATACGTTGTGTGCACTACGGCCCCGCCTACCAGCATTGCCGATAGTATCAAGCCCGATTTTTTAGTCCATTCCATGTTCATTTCCATCTTTATTGTAGTAGTGATTTATTTTAAAATTAACTGTGGAAGATTATCATTCAGCCACTTATACTTGTTTATTATCATAATATGGGTACCGCCCTTAACGGGAATGTAGTCCTTTAAATACTTTGGTGGGAACACCTCATCGGTATCGCCATGAATATGAACCACGTCCATATCGGGTTCGCACCTGTCCCAGTTGATTATAGTCTTAAACGCCCAGTCGAGGTATTTCTTATCGCGGACTGACATAAATTTTTCATACAAATCTAACCTTTTGGATATAAATCTATTGCCTTTAAAAACCTTGCCCAACCATGTGAAATTTTGCATCAAACGGGTAGGAAAAAGCCTATAGGCATGGCTCATTTTGGCAAAGCGCATCCGCCTTGGAAACTCGGCATTACAACGCACGCTCGATATAATTATAACCTTTCGAGCATTGACCACCTTAGCCATTTCCTGCACCAGTATCCCGCCAAATGACACGCCCACCAACACCGGATTGGGGTGGGTAATACCCTGGCAAATACGTGCTGCATAGTCTGCAACAGTCTCATTTTCAACAGGAATAAACCACTCCAAGTAATAGCATTCAAACCGATCCTCCGGCAACTGTATGTTCTCAAATATTTTGGGGCTTGCCGCCAGCCCCGGCATAAAGTATACCGGTATCTTATCCATCCGTAAGAGTTTTAACGCATCCCGAACGCTGTTAATCAATTTTTATTCCGAAATTTGTATAAAATTAAAGTTTTTAAGGTGAATCAACCGCTAAAACACCATAATTTATCAGGAATTTTATGAGGACAAGACTTTTCCCAAAGGGTCAGAGGGGTACAGCCAACCACGGCTGGCTACAGGCTAACTTTTCTTTTTCGTTTGGTAATTTCTATAATCCTGACATGGTGCAGTTTGGCATGTTACGTGTTTTGAATGACGATACTATTGCAGCAGGCATGGGCTTTGGCACACACCCGCACGAGAATATGGAAATTATTACCATTCCGCTGGAAGGGGGCCTTACCCACCGCGACAGCATGGGCAGCCATGCCACCGTTAGCTTTGGTGAAGTACAGGTTATGAGTGCCGGTACCGGCATTACCCACAGCGAAATGAATGCCAGCGAAAATGACTGGGCAAAGACACTACAGTTATGGATTTTTCCTGATAAAGAGAATGTTACCCCAAGGTATGACCAAAAAAGGTTTGACCTTGAAGCCAGCAGAAACACACTTATAAATATAGTTTCGCCGGAAAACAGGAATGATGGCAATGCGTTGTGGATTCATCAGGATGCGTTTTTGCATCTTGGCGTTTTTGATGCTGGCCAAACAATTGATTACCCGGTAAATATAGCCGAAAATGGCGCATATTTATTTGTTATTGAAGGTGAACTGGATATTAACGGAGAGGCAGTACAGGAGCGTGATGCCTATGGCGCAGTAGAATTTGAAACGCTTACCTTTAGCACAAAAGCACCGGCTAAAGTACTTGTTATTGAGGTGCCTATGCAATTTAAATAGCTATGGAAATTAAAGACAACGAATTCTCAAGACAGTTTGAAACTACTGTAGACGGCAAACAGCTTTCTATAGAATACTCTGTACAGGAGCGCAAACTGTTCTTAACCCGGGTAAACATCCCCGAAGGCTTTGAAGAAGAACCGGCGCTAAGCGATTTTCTTAAGGAAATACTGGCCCAGGCAGAAGAAAAACGCCAGCGCGTAGTGCCCACACACCCAAAGGTAGCGGCATTTTTCCGTAAAAACCCAAGGTATAAAGATATGCTGCCGCCGGGTATCAGATTATAATATTATTACAACCAATAGAATACAATGCAAAATTTAGAAGGAAAAACTGCGCTGATTACCGGCTCAGGTAAAGGTATAGGCAAAGCCGTGGCGATTGCCCTTGCACAAGAAGGTGTAAACCTTATTTTAACGGCACGCACCGCAGCCGACATACAAAATACAGCTAAAGAAGTTGAGGCACTTGGCGTTAAAGCGCTGGCTGTTACCGCCAATGTATCTGATATAGAATCTATTAATAATGCTGTAGCACAAGGATTAGCTCAATTTGGCACTATAGATATACTTATCAATAATGCGGGCGTGGGCAAATTTGGCAAGTTTTTAGAACTTACTCCCGAAGAATTTGAACATATTATAAAAGTAAACCTTTTTGGCACCTACTACGCTACACGTGCTGTATTGCCAGGCATGATAGAAAAGCAATCGGGCGACATCATTAATATATCTTCTACCGCAGGGCTTAAAGGGGCGGCTGTTACCAGTGCTTATAGTGCCAGCAAGTTTGCTGTTATGGGCTTAACAGAATCGCTTATGCAGGAGGTGCGCAAGCACAACATACGTGTTACTGCGCTTACACCAAGCACCGTTGCTACAGATATGGCTAAAGACCTGAACCTTACCGACGGTAACCCCGATAAAGTAATGCAGGCTGAAGATTTTGCCGAGCTTATTGTGGCACAGCTTAAGCTGAACCGCAGGGTGTTTATTAAAGAAAGTAGCATCTGGTCAACCAACCCATAGTATATGCATAATCCTGCCTGCCCGCTGTGTAGCGGCGCATCATCAGATTATTTTTTATTAAAAGAAAGGCAATTTTTGCAGTGTACAGATTGCCTTTCTGTTTTTACGCACCCCAAAGATTATATTTCGGCGGAGGCCGAAGAAGCACACTACCGCAAGCACAACAACGACCCGGAAGACATTAGATACCAGAACTTTACAAGCCCTATTACTAACGGCATTTTAGCCGATTTTAAGGCATACCATGAAGGGCTGGATTTTGGCAGCGGTACGGGTTCGCCCATATTTAAAGTACTGAATGACAACAGGTATAATGTTCTACAGTATGATTTATTCTTTCATAATACTCCTGCATTATTAGAACAGACCTATGATTATATTGCCTGTAGTGAAACAGCAGAGCATTTTAAAGAACCTTATACTGAATTTGTACAACTGCACAGGTTATTAAAACCCAATGGAAAGCTCTACTTAATGACCGACCGCTTTAAGCCCGAAGAGCGAGACTTTAAAGCGTGGTCTTACAAGAACGACCCTACCCATATTTTTCTATATCACGCTCAGGCCTTTGAATGGATAAAAGAACACTTTGGTTTTAAGGATATTGAATTTGAAAAGAGAATGGTGGTTTTGGGTCTTTGATTTTTTGTATTTTTATAAAAACTTTTGTTATGGATACTTCAACATTAAGGCTTGACCTGATAAATAAGATAAAATCTCTTAGCGATGATTTAGTTCTGGATATAGCCCGACTTATAAAAGCAAATGAGGAACATGAGGCTTTCCTATTGACTGACGAGCAAAATCGTATAATAGATCAGTCTATTAAAGATTATGAATCAGGTAATTATATTACTAATGAAGTAGCAGAAGCTGAGATTCAGAAATGGCTAAACAAATAATTTGGACTCCCACAGCCCGAAATGATCAGTTTGATATTTTTGATTACTGGAATAATAGAAACAAGTCTAAGTTATACAGCAAAAAACTCAACAAACTTTTTCAGGAGCACCTTGCAATTATCTCTAAACATCCAGAAATCGGCGTTAAACTTAGAGCAGACGTCTATCGAAAAACAGTCCGTGATTATCAATTTATATATTTAAACAGACCTAAAGAAATTGTTCTTTTAGCAATTTGGGACACAAGGCAACGACCGGATAAACTTTATGACAAGTTGAAAGAAAGCTAGCCGATTCCTAAGCAAACACAGGTTCTTCAACAAACTCCATGCGCACTACACCATCGTCATCTATTTTAGTCAGGGTAATATTGTGCAGGGTATTAACCAATTCTGGGTTCCAGTAGGTTTTTACTTTTACGTAATTCTCTGTAAATCCGTGTATATACCCTTCTTTGTTCTCGCCTTCAAACAATACGCTACGGGTAGTACCCAATTGGCTTTCATAAAAAGCACGGCGCTTTTTAACCGACAGGCCCCTAAGCATCTTGCTGCGTTTGGCACGAACATTAGCAGGCACAACACCCGGCATTTCAGCGGCAGCAGTATT
>JAZKDS010000086.1:24019-29024 GCA_040387455.1 Bacteroidota bacterium | reverse complement strand
TTTCTTCATGCTTTACCTGGGCAAAAACGGAGGAGGCCAGCATAAACACAAACAGTAATAGTTTCTTTTTCATTGCTTTACAGTTTTGCGGGGGCGAAAATGCTCAGCAAGATAGCAATTTATTTTTTTCTGTAAAGTAACGGAAGTATTAAAAATGAAAAAGCACCTAAAAAAACAATCATACCGGTTTGCGATGCCCACACGATCCAGCCGAAAGCAGTACCCGCTGCTTTAGTAACTCCATACAGTCCAAGCACGCCCGAAAGAGCTGCGGGGTATACACCAAAGCCGCCATTGCTAAAGGTTATTGCCAGGCTGCCTATTACAAAGCCTACGCATACTACGCCAAAGCTTAGTCCTGCAGTTTGGGGCAGTGCATATATGGTAATGTAAAACATAAGCACATAACTAAACCATATATATAGCGACAGTAGTAAAAAAGGCCATTTGTTTGGCATTTTAAATACACTAAGGGCACCTTCCATTAGGCCGGCTATTTTACCTTTTAGTTTTTTTAGCCATTTTGCTTTGCTGTACATGTAAAACAATAGTGCGCCACCCATAAGCACAGCACAGCATATACCATAAATAATAAGATTTTGGTATGGTATGTTTGCTTCCAGATATTCTTTAAGAGTACCAAATTGTAGTATAACTGTGCCGGCTACACAAAAAAGTAGTAAAAACAAATCTACCACGCGCTCGCTTATTATGGTGCCCAGGCCTTTGTCAAAAGGTACATCGCTATAGCGTTTAAGTACCAGTGCGCGGCTTACCTCGCCACTTCGGGGCACCGTCATGTTCATTAAATACGTAATGCACACTGCGCTAAAATTAATCATAAAAGGAGATTTATAGCCTATATGTGACAGGGTATACTTCCAGCGATAGGCACGGGCTATGTGGCTGCTTAGTCCCACCATTAGAGATAAATATATGTAGTAATAATCTGCATTTGCAAAATAGCCTTTTACTTCTTCGAGCTGTGCCGGTGTAAATTGATTATAAGTATATATAATTAAAAAAACTCCCACAGTAAGCGGGAGTAGTATACTTAATATTTTTATTAATTTCTTTTTCAATTAGGTAAGCGAATTATCTTTTTCGTTAGGAAATATAATGGCAGGTTTAAAGCTTTTTGCTTCTTCAAAATCCAGTATGCCATAAGATATTATAATAATAATATCGCCACGCTGCACTTTGCGTGCTGCAGGTCCGTTTAAGGTAATGTCTCCGCTATTTCTGTTGCCTTTAATAGCATAAGTTTCAAGTCGTTCACCATTATTGATGTTAACTATTGAAACTTTTTCACCTTCTATAATATTGGCGGCTTCCATTAATGCCTCGTCAATGGTAATACTGCCTATGTAGTTTAAATCGGCTCCCGTCACCGAAACACGGTGAATCTTGGATTTTACAACTTGAATTTGCATGGCGCAAAGGTAATCAATTTAATGAAATATTGTCTATCAGCCTAACATTACCTAAAAAAACTGCAACAAAAGCCCTATATTTTGCATTTTCCTTTAAAACAGCTGGCAAAAGTGTATCTTCTTCAGCAATTTCAAAATAATCGGCTTTAAATTCTGGGTGTGCTGCAAAGGCATTGGTAATATATTCTTTAACCTGGGCAATGCCTTGGGTTTTAAAATGCTCGCGTGCCTGCTGCAATGTTTGGTATATAAAGGCGGCATTATTGCGTTCCTGCTCTGTTAGCCGTTCGTTTCTTGAACTCATGGCCAGTCCGTTACCCTCACGGGTTATGGGGCAGCCTATAACGGTAATGGGCATGTGGTTTTTTTCTACCAGTTTTTTTACAATTTGTAATTGCTGAAAGTCTTTTTCGCCAAAGTAAGCGTTAGTAGGCCTTACTATATCAAAGAGTTTTTTTACAATAGTGCCTACGCCATCAAAATGGCCGGGGCGGTGCGCGCCTTCCATTTGGTGTTCCAGGCCGTCAAAGTCATAATGGTTAGACTGTGTATTGCCGTCATACATTTCGTCTACCTCTGGTGCAAAAACAATAATATCCGGGCTAACCTGCTTAATTTTTTCGGCATCGGCCTCCAGGGTTCGCGGATATTTAGCTAAATCTTCCGGATTGTTAAACTGTGTTGGGTTTACAAAAATGCTTATAACCGTAACAGTGTTTTGCTGTACAGATTGCTTAAGCAATGATAAGTGTCCCAGGTGCAAAGCACCCATGGTAGGCACAAAGCCTAAAGTGTTTCCGGCCTTTATATAGGGCTGCAAATGGTTTTGCAGGGCATCTTTTTTGTTGAAAATGAGCATGTATGCAGTATTAAAAACCATGCAAAAATAATATATAGTTATAAACTGCGCAAAAATGTTTAATTTTGCATGTTTTTTATACCCAAACAAATTAAGTATTGACAATGGAGGATAAGAGGATATTGTATGTATCATCTGAAGTAGTGCCGTATTTGGCAGAGAATGAAGTGTCGCTGATGTCGTATGAAGTGCCAAAGATGATTAATGACCAGGGCGGGCAGATAAGGATATTTATGCCTCGTTATGGTAATATTAATGAGAGGAGGCACCAATTGCACGAAGTTATACGCCTTAGCGGAATGAACCTTGTGGTAAACGATATGGATATGCCGCTTATTATCAAGGTTGCCTCTATACCAAAAGAGCGCATACAGGTGTACTTTATTGACAACGACGAATACTTTAAGCGTAAAGCCACCTTTTCAGATGAGGATGGCACAATGTACCCGGACAATGACGAAAGGGCTATATTTTTTGCTAAAGGCGTGGTAGAAACCGTTAAAAAGCTTAACTGGGTGCCAGATATTATACACGTGCACGGATGGCTTGCTGCCATGCTGCCTGTATACATGAAACACTATTATAAAGATGAAGCACTGTTTGCCGATACTAAAATAGTTACATCGGTTTACAGCCAGTCTTTTGATGGTACGCTTGATAAAGACATGCTTAAAAAAGTGCTTTTTGACCAAGTGCCTGAAAAAGATGTAAATGTGCTTGAAACGCCTGATTATACTAATATAATGAAGGCTTCTATAGCGCATTCAGATGCCGTAATTGTGGCTTCAGAAAACCTTTCTGATGAGCTTGTGAAATTTATTGAAGGCAGCGGAAAACCATTCCTTCCGTTTGTGCCGAAAGAAAATTTTGCATCGGCATATACTAATTTCTATAAAAATCAGGTTTTATAGTAAACCTAATAAAACTGTATGAACAATTTTTCCCTCTTAACGAGATTTATTTTAGTATTAAGCTTTTTAAGCCTTGCCTCTTGCGATGACGAGTTTAACGAAGTAGGCTCTGATGTAATAGGCGGCGATATACACAATAATATCATACGCATGCAGCCTTCTTTGCTGGCTTATGACAAGGCAACCGGGCCGGTGCAAACCAATAATCTTGACCTAAACGCGCTGGGCGTATATGATAACCCTGTTTTTGGAAAAACAAAAGCGCATTATATAACCCAGATACAGCTGGATAGTGAGAACCCAACATTTACCAGTGATGTAGTGCTTGATTCGGTTTGGCTTTACATTCCGTATTACAGTGCCATTACAAATACAGATGCTGAGGGGCACAGTACCTATACCATAGACTCTATTTATGGCGATACCCTGCATAAATTCAGGTTAAGTATAAAAGAAAATGGCTATTACTTAAGGGATGCCGATGCGACTTCATCAGGCGGTATAGGGCAAAAATATTATAACACAGAAAAAGAAGTGTTTGATACGTATGTTGTTACGCAAAGCCTTCTTGAAAATGCTGAGCCATTTATCGATTTTAGGTATAGCGCTGCCGAAGTAAGGAGAACAGCGACCTACACTAATGGTGATGGAGATCCGGTAACGGATGAGGTAGAGCTTAAAGCTCCGGGTATGTTCATTCCTCTTAATAAAACTTTTTTCCAGAGTAAAATATTAATGGCTGGTAGCGGTAACCTTGTTAACAACAATGTATTCCGTAATTATTTCCGTGGCCTTTATTTTCAGGTGGAGCAAATAGGCAATCAGAGTGTTATGGGCGTGCCTAATTTTGATGCAGGTGAAATAAAAATTATTTACAGGCAAAATGATTTAGATGCTAACGGAAATACACAGCCTGATGCAGCTGAGCCTGACGGTCTTTTAAAGGAAAAGAAAGAACTTGTTATGAGTCTTGGTGGTAACACCGTTAACTTACTTGAAACTACAAACTCTCCGGCATATGATGCGGCCTTGGCTACAACAAATACTGTAGAGGGAGACAGTAGGCTTTATGTAAAAGGCGGTCAGGGTTCTATGACTTTTATAGATATACTTACACCTACAGAAATTGAGTCGCTTAAATCAGGGAATGCCATGATTAATGAGGCTAATCTGCTGTTTTATGTAGACAGGTCGGCTATGGCTGTTACGGGTTCTACAGGCAGGCAGGCAATAGAGCCTATGCGTGTGTATTTGTATGATGTCAATAACAAACGCCCGCTGTATGATTACAGCACAGATATTACTACCAATGCCGCAAATAAAAAATATAATAAATTTGTGCATGGTGGTATTGCGCAGGTAAGTGCCGATGGACGCGTAGTGCAGTACAAAATAAGGATTACAAATCATATCAATAATATTATAACCAAAGATTCAACTAACGTAAAGTTGGCGCTTGTGGTCACGGAGGATATTGGTGAAACTGGCAATGCCGCACTTAAAAATCCATTTATAGAGCAGAAATATAACCCGCTTCCGGCAGATCCTGCCAGCGTAAATGTAAAAACAGTGCCGGTATCATCTGTAGTGCACCCGTTTGGGACTATTTTATATGGAACCAACCCTGCTGTGCCTGAAGAGAAGCGTGCAAGGCTTGAAATTTTTTATACAAAACCTGATTCAGATTAATTATGTGCGGAATTGTAGGATATATAGGCCACAGGGAAGCATACCCTGTTGTTATAAAAGGGCTTAAAAGGCTTGAGTATCGTGGTTATGACAGTGCCGGTGTAGTGCTGTAT
>JAZKDS010000086.1:15975-24009 GCA_040387455.1 Bacteroidota bacterium | reverse complement strand
CGAACTAAAGCTAAGCAAAACTAAAGGTAAAGTAACCGATCTTGAGGCACGTGCCGAAAAGGAGATTACACTTACCGGAAATATAGGTATAGGCCATACCCGTTGGGCTACCCACGGTGTGCCTAATGATGTCAATTCTCACCCACATGTTAGTAACTCGGGCAACCTGGTTATTGTACACAACGGTATTATAGAGAACTACGACCCTATAAAAAAAGAACTTGTTAAAAGAGGCTATGTTTTTCATAGCGATACAGATACAGAGGTTCTTGTAAACCTTATTGAAGAGGTTAAAAAGCAGGAGCATATAAAACTGGGCAAGGCTGTGCAAATAGCGCTTAACCAGGTAGTAGGTGCTTATGCCATTGCGGTATTTGATAAGCAAAACCCCGATGAAATAGTAGCTGCCCGTTTGGGTAGCCCTTTGGCTATTGGTGTAGGCGAGGGTGAATTTTTTGTATCGAGTGATGCTACCCCGTTTATAGAATATACCAGCAATGCTGTATATCTTGACGATGAGGAGATGGCCATCATAAGCCTTGATAAGCCACTTGCCGTTCGTAAAATAAAAGACGACTCATTAGTAGATCCGTACATACAGGAACTGCAAATGAATCTTGAGCAAATAGAAAAAGGTGGTTTTGACCACTTTATGCTAAAAGAAATATATGAGCAGCCTAATGCTATTAAAGATACTTTCAGGGGCCGCCTGCGTGCCGATGATGGTATTGTAAAACTGCGTGGCGTAGAAGATAACCTGCAAAAATTTTTAAATGCCGACAGGATTATTATTATTGCCTGTGGTACTTCATGGCATGCCGGCCTTGTAGCTGAATATATTTTTGAAGAATTTACACGCATACCGGTAGAGGTAGAATATGCCTCAGAGTTTCGTTATCGTAACCCGGTTATCCGCCCTAACGATGTGGTTATTGCCATATCGCAGTCAGGCGAAACAGCCGATACGCTTGCCGCAATTAAGTTGGCTAAAGAAAACGGGGCGTTTGTTTTTGGGGTATGTAATGTGGTAGGATCTTCTATTTCGCGTGAAACAAATAGTGGTGTCTATACGCATGCCGGCCCTGAGATAGGTGTGGCGAGTACTAAGGCATTTACAACGCAAATTACAGTACTTACGCTTATGGCGTTGCGCATTGCAAGGGCAAAGGGCACGCTAACGCGCGATGCTTATTTCCAGTACCTGCAGGAGCTTGATACCGTACCACAAAAAGTAGAGCAGGCGTTACAGTGCAACCCGGAAATACAGGCTATTGCTGCCATTTATAAAGACGCGCCTAACTGCCTTTACCTGGGCAGGGGATACAACTTCCCGGTGGCGTTAGAGGGTGCGCTTAAGCTTAAAGAAATATCATACATACACGCTGAGGGTTATCCTGCTGCAGAGATGAAGCACGGCCCCATAGCACTTATAGATAATAAGATGCCGGTGGTTATTATTGCGCCTAAACAGGAGCATTATGATAAAATTGTTAGTAACATACAGGAAATAAAAGCCCGTAGCGGTAAAATTATTGCCGTTGTTACTAAAGGCGACACTCAAGTTAAAAACTTGGCCGACCACGTTATAGAAATACCAGAAACCAGCGACGCGCTTAGCCCGCTTATCACTACCATTCCGCTACAGCTGCTAAGCTACCACATTGCGGTTATGCGTGGCTGTAATGTAGATCAGCCAAGGAATTTGGCAAAATCGGTTACGGTAGAATAGATAATTTTATATTGATTATATAGCCCTTTGAGATTTTTCTTAGAGGGCTTTTTTTTAATAAGTTTGTGATAGTCAACATATAAATATGCAATTTGAAATTTATAAGATAAATACCTCCGATGGGTGCAGGGACTGATTATATCAAAAATAATATTCTAATTTAAAAACTGAAATGATTCAAAAACTTTCTTTTATATTAATATTTTCTTTTTTCTTTTACTCTTGCCAAAAAAGAGAAGAAACGAGAGCTTTAAATTTTAGCATTGCTGCTCCTGAAAACTGGATTAAAATAGAATCAGAGTCTGAAATATATAAATCTCTTTATAAGGAAAATGGTAAAGCTAAGTTGGAAGAAAGCAGAAAGATAAATAAGAATTTTAGAATATTAAATTTCTTTTTGAAATATGAAAATTCTAAGCATATTGGGCCTAATCCTACAATTCAAGTCCAAGTTCTTGATAATGGAGATAAGAATTTTAATGATTTTTATGCTACAACACTCAATAAGATTGCTTGGTTTGAAGAAAATCTAGAAGGTTTTGAATTGACGATGAAGCCTAATAAGGTAAAAATCTATGGGGTAGATGCAGTGTCTTTTTCTATTATTCATTTACAATTAATAGATAATGTAAAAATAAAGGTAAAAAGTATTGTTTATATGATTCCCGATAAGCATACACTTATACAAATAACTTTTAATGATTTTGAAAATGACAATTGCTCTAAAGAGTTTAAAAAAGCTATTAAATCAATTAGGCTATAATATGTTATTGTGTAGAACTATGAAAAGAAATATGTTTTATGAATTTAAAATTACTAGTTTCTTCTTTCTCCACAAATCCTCAAAACTACCCGCCCCTCAACAACATTAACCAATGCAATTGTTCAAAAACTGCTTTTTTACTGCAAAAAACGCAATGTTTTAATTTGCATAATTCAGATATAAAAAACTATCTTTGCACTCGGAAAAAAGAGGTTTTTTCCAAATCGATAAATAGCTGTTTAATAAATACATAAGCAATGTCTACAGTAATAGGAAAAGTTGCACAGATTATCGGACCGGTGGTAGATGTGGTGTTTAGCGCCCAGGATACCGTGCTTCCAAGAATTTATGATTCACTTGAAATCACTAAGAAAGATGGTACAAAATTAGTACTTGAAGTACAATCGCACGTTGGCGAAAATACGGTACGTACTATTTCTATGGACTCTACCGATGGATTGAGCAGAGGTACAGAAGTTACCGGTACAGGTGCTCCTATACAAATGCCAATAGGTGGAGATATCTACGGCCGATTGTTTAATGTAATTGGTGATGCTATCGACGGCCTTGGCGACCTGCCTAAAGCAGGTGCTGCCGGACTACCGATACACCGTTCAGCTCCAAGGTTTGAAGACCTTGCTACTTCATCTGAAGTGCTATTTACAGGTATCAAAGTAATCGACCTTATCGAGCCTTATGCAAAAGGTGGTAAAATTGGATTATTTGGTGGTGCAGGTGTAGGTAAAACAGTACTTATCCAGGAATTGATTAACAACATTGCCAAAGGCCACGGTGGTCTTTCGGTATTTGCCGGTGTAGGAGAGCGCACACGTGAAGGTAATGACCTTTTGCGTGAGATGCTTGAATCGGGCATTATAAAATATGGCGATGACTTTATGCACTCTATGGAAAACGGCGGTTGGGATTTGACCAAAGTTGACAAAGCAGGCATGAGGCAGTCTAAAGCTACCTTTGTGTTTGGCCAGATGAACGAGCCACCAGGAGCACGTGCACGTGTAGCCCTATCGGGCCTTACCCTTGCAGAGTACTTCCGTGATGGTGCAGGCGAGGCACAAGGTAAAGACGTTCTTTTCTTTGTAGACAACATCTTCCGTTTTACACAAGCGGGATCTGAGGTATCGGCACTATTGGGTCGTATGCCATCGGCGGTAGGTTACCAGCCTACACTTGCTACTGAGATGGGTGCTATGCAAGAGCGTATTACATCAACTAAAAAAGGTTCAATTACATCAGTACAGGCGGTTTACGTTCCTGCGGATGACTTGACTGACCCGGCTCCGGCTACAACTTTTGCCCACCTTGATGCTACTACAGTATTGAGCCGTAAAATTGCAGAGCTTGGTATATACCCTGCGGTAGATCCTCTTGATTCAACTTCAAGAATCCTTACTCCGCAAATTCTTGGCGATGAGCACTATAACACGGCTCAACGCGTTAAAGAAATACTTCAAAAATACAAACAACTACAGGATATTATTGCGATCCTTGGTTTAGAAGAGCTTAGTGAAGAAGATAAATTATCTGTAAGCCGTGCTCGTAGGGTACAGCGTTTCCTTTCTCAGCCGTTTCACGTAGCAGAGCAGTTTACCGGTATACCGGGTGTTCTTGTAGATATTAAAGATACCATCAAAGGCTTTAATATGATTATTGATGGTGAGCTTGACCATCTTCCGGAGGCTGCCTTTAACCTTAAAGGTACCATTGAAGATGTAATTGAGGCAGGCCAGAAAATGTTAGCTGAAGCGTAAATCAGTTGATGGTTGCCGGTTGTTGGTTGTCAGATTATCTGGCGCCTGACAACCGGCAACTGACAACCAACAACTAAAGAAATATGTTATCATTAGAAATAGTATCGCCGGAAGGGCACCTTTTTAAAGGCGGAGTTACATCGGTAACTGTGCCGGGTGTTGATGGCGAATTCCAGATGCTTAACCACCACGCCAACATAGTTTCTATACTGGCAGAAGGTAACATCAAGATAGCAGTGCCTGATTTCAGGACGGCCGAACTAAGTGCGCGTTTTGTAAAGTCAGACAAAGACCAGAAATTCCTGCTGCCTATTAATAGCGGTACGCTGGAACTTAAAGACAACAAAGTGATTATACTGGTTGACTAATTCATCTATACTTATTAAGGAAACCCTTTTCGGCAACGAAAAGGGTTTTTTGCTTTAGTAAGCAGTTAAATCATATACAGAATTTTATATGATGAAAATCAAAGCTTTACATTGTGTGGCAACCTTTTAATAGCCGTTATTTAAAAGTTCTTTCCGGCAACGGAAAGGACTTTTTGCTTATTACATAGTGTGTGGTTAGTAAAGTACTTTTTTAGTCACTTTGCCATGTTTTGTATATATTTCGGCTATAAGCACCCTGCCGTCAACTCCAGTAAGTTTAAAGGTGGTGGCGGATTTATTGATGTTATCTTCTTCATATATTTTTCTTCCGGTAATGTCATACAATACAACCTTACTTACAACAGTCTGGCCAGCGTCAAGGTGCAATGAATTCTCATTTTTATACAAAAATATTGTGTTTGCATATTGCACATTGCCAATGCCATTTGTAGTTTGTGTGTATACTATCTCAAAGCGTGACTCAAACGTGCCTGCTTCGGTTGTAAAAGTATAATTACCCTGTTTTAAATTAGTTATAAGCCCATTTTGAGCTAAATCTTTAAGGTAGATACCTTGGGAGCTTTCCTCTAATAAACCATCAGCATTATTAAGCGATACCGTATACTGCCCGGCAACTGTAGCGGAGTAACCTAGTTGTACAACATCGGTATTTACAAATTCTGGCCTGGTTTGTATGGCAAGTGGCACATTTTGAACCATTGAATATAGCGTGTGGGTATTTGATGATGCAGGGGGCAATTTGCCCTCCATACCTGCATCAATGTTTATTGTTCCGGCCTCGGAATATGCTATAGAAGCCTGTTTTGCCACACCGTTTGATGCCGTAAGACTTATCCATAACCTTGAAAGCTGCGGCTCGTTTAGTGTTTTGAAAAATGCCTGTGATGCAGTTGCATTGCGGCGCATACCGTTCGTAAATATAAATTGCGATGCCTGTCCATCTGCCAGTACCATAAAGCCCTGCGCTGGAGCAATATTCCAGCTTGATGGGTTGCCGCTAAATGCCGTGGCAGTACCTGAACCGGGGTTATTGGAAACAAATGATGTAGATGTTACCATAGTATAGCCTGTAGCGCCCTCAGCCTCACTCCAAAGATAAAGCGCCGAAGATGGGTCAAGTAAGCCATTTGCTGCTTCAAAAAAGTTTGTAATACTCACCGGAGATGGATAGGGGTTACCAATGGCCGAATATAAATCGCCTGTAGTGCTTAAGGCGGCTGTAACGTTGCCGTTGTGTGGCGTGCCTGTAAAGGCACCGTCAAATGCCAGGCTGTAGCTTCCGGCCTGATATGCCGCGGCGTTAGTTCCGGATATTGCCTGCGGCATTGAAATAAGGTATCCTGTTGCAGCATTAAAATTACTGCCGGTGTTTGCCAGGGTTGTAAATGCTCCATAAGTATTTTGACCGGCCGGAGTGGGCACGTACCCTTTAAAACCGGTTGCTGCCGTAGCAGGGCTAAAAGCGTCAAGGGGCTGGCCGCTTACAGGAGCAGACCAAAGCGTAGCCTTATTAATAGTAAGCTCGGCAGATGCTCTATGAAAAATAATGGTGCCGCTGTTGGCAACATCATCAACCTGAACAATAGCACCATTGTTCTGAACGGTAAATGTAGCATTGCTGCTTACAGCTATGGCTCCTTTTATATTAAACGTATGACCTGCCTGTATTGTAACGGAACCACTGTATACTGATAAGGAACATGCTGTTAAATTTTCTGATGATGTAAAGTTGCCGTCAATTATTGCCGCATATTGGTAACCTGCAGGTACCCCGTTAGACCATGTAGCGCCATTCCATATTGTGGTATACTGGCAGCTTACTTCGCCCTGATACTCATAAGCTCCCATGTCAATAACTCCGGCAAATCTCGGGTTTCCTTCGTAGTCTTCGTCAGTTAGTGTGTTGCCTGCCAAGATTGTATATTGCGTATCGCTACCTGCGTTAATAACAGGGCTGTTACTTTGCAGGGCAAAATTTCCAGTGGTAAACGGTGCTGTTTCATAAGATGGCATGCTAACAAAAAGCGGGTCTATATTGCCCCCAATATTACCATTAGTGGTATCATTTACACCCTGTACAAGGCTATTAGCATAAGTGGGATATGACACAAAATTTACTACCCCGCCATCGTTGCCATAAATAATTGAATTAGCTGTAACAACATCTGAGTCGTGGTTAAATACGGCGCCGGAAAAAGCAACACCTGCAAGCCCCACGGTAATGTCATTAGCGCTTATAGTAACGTTTGTAAGATTTATAAGCCCTTCAAGATTATACATTCCGCCACCGTAGGCCGATGTACGGTTTCCTGTAATTTGCACGTTGGTGAGGTTTCCAATGGAAGATTCATTGAAGATGCCGCCTCCGTTACTAGTGCTTACATTGCCTGAAATGACCGAGTTTTTTAAGAAATAGCCAGCGCTCGAGTTATAAATGCCTGCTCCATTTGATATGCTTGTATTGTTGTTAACTATAATGTTGTTAAAAAAGGAATCTGAAGACCACCCGTTATAAATACCGGCACCGGAAAGCGCGTTGTTATTGTTTACACTAACATGGTCAAGAGTAAGCGTTCCGTTATTATAAATGCCACCACCGTCAGAGGCGGCACTATTGTCTGAAATCGTTGTATAAGCTATTGATATGGTATTCTCATATTCTATACTAATTCCTCCGCCCAAATATGCGTAGTTATTGTTGATGTTAAGGTTAGCCAGCACTGCCGAGGCATATTGTCCTATATATAAGCCACCTCCCATAGTCCTTGAAACATATACGTTGTTTACATAAACGCTGGTGTCGCTACTATCTGTGTCTGCATTGCCGCCGGTAAGAGTAAAACCATCTAAAATGGTTTCTTCCGGTTCGGTGTTTTGCTGCCCGGCAATTATAACGATATGAAAAGCATTGTCCGTGGTATTTCCTGGTGTGCCTAAATCGCCCGAAAGTATGGTTTCATGAGCCTCCCAGTCTCTGTCCTGCATGGCAGGTGTTCCCGCCGCAGGAAAGCCTCCATATACTTTTACACCATTTTTAAGTAAAAAGGTTTTGTCGCGGTCATAAGTGCCGTTTCCTGCTTTCACCGCAGGCAGGTAAGTACCTTCGGCTACCCACACCTCCTCGGTAAGAGGGGCATCAATCATTTCCTGTATATTGCCCGATGCCGTTGCCCAGGTTTTTCCGTTGCCGGTAGCCCCGGCCTTTACGTAGCGGATGGGATAGGTAATTATAGTTATATCTGCCGGCATACGCACACTCTCACAGCCGTCCACTGTTTGGGTTACATAATAAGTTGCCTGCTGTAAAAGGGTAGCTGCAGTAAGTGGATCGCCTCCTGTAGCAGCAGCATACCATTTTAAGTCCTGCCCTGTGGCTACAAGGTT
>JAZKDS010000086.1:3469-15965 GCA_040387455.1 Bacteroidota bacterium | reverse complement strand
AACGGTAGCGCCATAGTCAAAAGTCTGGTTAAGTACTGTGGGCGGCAGGTTAAAAATAGCGCCCTGATATTCAACAGCACCAATATCTACTGTACCTGCCGCATAAAAGCGTGTATTACCTACAAAATCTGTAGTGGCACTTGCCGGTAAAAAGCTATTGTTGCCGGCATCAATAACCGGACTGCACGAACTGCTTATACTGTAATCGCCATCAGCAAATGGGGATGTAGTATATGCGGGGGCATTTGTAAGTAAGGGATTTGCATCATTATAAAGTATAATACCTGCTGAATAATCGTGTACAAGCTGTATAAGGCTGTTAGTATAGGTAAAAGGTGTCTCGTTTGCATCATACACGTTATTGTAAATGCCGCTACTGTTACCATATACAAGAGTATTTTGAACAGTAAGCGTGGCACCTAGGTTATATACCCCTCCGCCATACCCATTACATTTATTACCGCTTATGGTTACATTGGTAAGCGTAGTTTCGGCATAATTGCCCGCGTTAATAGCGCCTCCATCAGTCCCTGCTCCTGTAACAGTAAAAGCGGCGTTACCAGAAAATACAGAGTTCACAGCCGTTAGCACCGAATAATTTACTTTTACGCCACCACCGCCATACATGGCAGTGTTGCCGTTAACTTTTGTATGATCTAAAGAGAGTGTGCTTACACCTTCTTCGAATATTCCACCGCCATACATAGCATTATTTTGGGTAAAAGCTACGTTTGATGCCATGACGGCAGAACCGCCCAGGTACATGCCTCCTCCATTTGATGCCGCTGCATTATTTATTATTTTACAATTATTTACGGTAGCCGCGCCACCTTGCATATAGATGCCGCCACCATCATTAGGTGCTGCCGATGTGCCATTTACAGTAATATAAGCAAACGGATTTCCGTTTGCATTGCCGCCACTCACTGTAAAACCATCAAAAATAGTATTTACGCTCATAGCATTGCCTTCTGCTGCGGCCGCTATTACTACATGGTAGGCGTTATCTGCTGTGCTGCCCGCTGTGCCCAGGTCTCCGGACAAAATGGTTTCATTAAGTGTCCAGTTGCGGTCTGCCATCATGGGGCTGCCCGTTGCCGGAAAACCACCATATACTTTTACATTATTTTTTAGTAGAAACGCCTTATCGCGGTTGTTGGTTCCATTACCCGGCGCTACCGTGGGCAGGTAGGTTCCTGCGGCTACCCATACAAGGTCGTTTGTAGCTGATGCAGTTATCATGTCCTGCAGGTTACCCGATGCATTGGCCCAGCTGGTACCGTTGCCGTTGCCGCCCTGTTTTACATAGCGCGTGGTTTGTGTATAGGCCACAATGCTTAGCAAAAGCGACATAATTGTAAAAAAAGGTGTAAGGCTGTTTAAGGATCTTAAATGAGGAATTTTTTTCATGGGGTATTAGTTAGTTTATTCAAAAATAGCTTTTTATCTTTAAATTTTTAACAACTTTGAAAAATTCTCCATTAAAATAATTGCCGGGTATTAACAACTCTCCACCTTAACCTCAATACATTAAAATTATAGGATTATTCCTCTACAAACTCCATTATATCGCCGGGCTGGCACTCCAGCACCTGGCAAATAGCCTCAAGGGTGCTAAACCGAATGGCCTTAGCCTTACCGGTTTTAAGTATTGAGAGGTTTGCTGTGGTTATACCCACCTTGTCGGCCAACTCGTTGCTGCGCATTTTTCGCTTTGCCAACATTACATCAAGGTTTATAATTATAGGCATGGCTAAATGGTTAAGTCGGCCTCTTCCTTTAAGAAAGTGCCTTTTTTAGCAAGATAATACATAACCAACACAAGTTTCCCGGTAAGGTAAATAAATAAGAATTGCGGTATTTCTTTAAAAAAGCTAAGGAAGGACATAAAGAAAACCGCTCCGAAACCACAATGAAGAAGATAGCTACATTTCGCGAAGATAATCAGGCCACCACCAGCACGTTTAAACTCGTTTGGCTGCTTGTCATAAAATACATTGCCTTTTTCTAACCGGCTAAAGCTGCGGTGTAATTGTACTAACACATATACCAGATAACACCATAATATGCCACAACTGGCAAAGTAATAGGGTACCGGGGTGGTATGTATATTAATTGATTTAGATGACTTATGAAATCTTTCGCTAATCAGGCTTACAGCTTCATCAGGATATACCACACTTACATAAGCCGTAAAAAAATTATACAGTGCGGCTATGCCAATACATATAATCATGATGCGTAGTGCCAGCAATATAATATTTAAATGATGTTTCATAATTATACAGTTAAGTCGGCCTCTTCTTTTATCTCTTTAGCCATACCAAATACATCGCCCAACACAATAAAAAACAGGCCGAGCCCAAGAATAAATATTGCTGAATCCCATCCGGTAGTGAAGTCAATTTCAAATGTACCTTCTACTAGTGTAGCATACATAAATGAGCTTGCGGTGGCTACAATACAACCTATAATAATTGCCCTGCCGGTTTGATCCAGCAGCTTTATTACATCATAGCTAAATACCTTTTTCTTTTCAAAAAGCACCAGTGTTTTTTTAAACAAATACAACGCATAGACATAAAATACGGTAGAAACCAACTCTATAAACAAATACAATACATCTTCAGTATGTAAATCAGTAGCCGGCATATCAAAAATTTCATTAGGTATCCTCTCCGGAATAAAGGCTACCATCAAAATAAAAGGCAGGCCAAAAATGAGCCCTATCATGCAGGCAACGAAGAATATTTGTACAAGTTTGCGTAAAAAAGAAAGACGTTTCATAAAAAATATATTTTGCTTTGGGCAAATATATAAATTATTGTTTATCGATAATAAAGCATTGATAAAAAATATTTTATTATTGTTTTGATTTCGCTACACTTTCTTAATTTTGACCCTATGCAAAACCTGCCAAAACAATTATCGGTCAAGCTTGAAGAGCGCATTGCCGCAAATGCCTTACGTCAAACCAATGCTATTGGTAATGCCATAGATTTCTCGTCTAATGATTACCTGGGGTTTGCTGCCTCGGCCTATTTGTTTGATGCTGCACACCAGTACCTGCTGGATGCAGGCATTAAAATAAACGGCTCAACAGGATCAAGGCTTATTACAGGCAGCCATAGCTTGTATGATGTTGCAGAGGATGTGATAGCGGCTTTTCATCAGGCCGAAAGTACTCTAATATTCAACTCAGGGTATGATGCCAATGTGGGCTTTTTTAGTAGTGTGCCTCAAAAAGGCGATGTAGTTTTGTATGATGAGTACATACACGCCTCCATACGCGATGGTATAAGCCTGAGCAATGCGTCGGCCTATAAGTTTTCTCATAATGATGCAGAGGTGCTGTATAAGCTTGTAGAGCGCCACCGTAGCAAGGCCAGTGAGCTGTATATTGTAACCGAATCGGTTTTTTCAATGGATGGTGATACGCCTAACCTGGCCGCTTTTGCCGATATGGCTCGCCGTTATAAATGCAGGCTGATAGTAGATGAGGCACATGCACTTGGGGTTTTTGGCGCCAAAGGTGAGGGCCTGCTGCAAATGCACTGCAACCCTGATGATGTATTTGCGCGTATTGTTACCTTCGGTAAAGGATTGGGCTGCCATGGGGCTGCTGTTTTGTGTAGTGCTGCTTTGCGCACTTATCTGGTAAATTTTGCCCGTAGCTTTATATACACTACGGCATTGCCGCCACATTCATTAGCTACTATCATTTCAGCTTACAGGCAAATGGAGGAGGATTTAGTAACTCGCACGGCGCTACACGATATTATTATGCATTTTAAATGGGAAACCGAGCGGCTAAACCGCAATTTTATACTAAGCTTTTCGGCAATACATTGTATTGTGGTGCCGGGTAACGAAAAAGTAAAGCGCATTGCAGCGGTATTGCAGGATGCGGGTTTTGGCGTTAAGCCTATACTTTCGCCCACGGTACCGGCCGGCCAGGAAAGGCTGCGTTTTTGTGTGCATGCCTTTAATACAAAAGAGCAGGTAACACAGGTGCTGGAGTTGCTTACTCAGGTTCTCCTTTCTTCATAACCTTTTTAACTTCTGTGTCTACGGTTTTAGATTTTTCTTTAGAGGTCTTTGCCTTTTGCGTCTTTCGTTCCCGCTTTTTAAACCAGTTGCTGTCTTCTTCACCA
This sequence comes from Bacteroidota bacterium, assembly GCA_040387455.1. Lineage (GTDB taxonomy): Bacteria > Bacteroidota > Bacteroidia > Flavobacteriales > Flavobacteriaceae > Flavobacterium. Next base: position 11,811 of record JAZKDS010000086.1, on the reverse strand, counting down.
AAGAGGTAGGCATAAGGCTGTGTGTCGGGGCTTAGTTCAAAGAGTTTCTTAAGTATGGCTATAGTGGGTATTATGAGTATCATGCCGACAATGCCCCAAATTGCTCCGCCAATAAGCAGCCCTAAAAACGTAACCAGTGCATTAAGGTTTACATTACTTCCGGTAATTTTTGGGGTTAAAAAAGAACCTTCCAGCAGCTGTATAAAGGTAAAAGCTATTACCACGGCAAATGGGTAAAATAGGCTGTCTTTTGTAACAAGTGCAAAAAAGAATGGCAGCACGGCCCCTAATGTAGGGCCCAGATATGGGATGATGTTGAGCATACCGGCCAGTACTCCAAAAAAGATAGCATGCTTAATGCCCAGCGCAAATAAAATGCCTGTATTTACTACAGCCAGTATAAGCATAACCTTGCCTGCCCCGGTAATGTAGGCATGTACAATTTTGCGTATGGAGGTAAGCTTGTGCAGCAAAAAATCGTTATCCTGACGGCTGAATACCTTGGTTACAAATACAGCCAGGTGATCGCGGTATATAAGCAGGAAAAAGATAAAAACCGGCAGCAGTATAATGTCGCTTAATGTGCTAAGTGTATTGATAATCATTTTGGTAGGGCTGCTGTCTTCGGGGCCTACAATTTCAACGGCCTTTTTAATTTCAAAACCTTTAGCCATACCCATGTCAATGCCCAGGCTATCTTTAGCCCATTTATTGGCATTAACTGCAAAACTGTCTATTTTGCCACTCAGGCCATCGCCCAGGTCGGCAGTAAAGCCTTTAACCTGTGTGTAGATAAATACCAGAACCGCACCAATAATGCCAATAAACAACAAGAGGCATATGGCCGCGCTTAATGATCTCGGGATTTTGCGCCGCTCCAGCATATTGCAGGGTGCCGTAAGCAACATGCCTATATAGCCAGATATAAGCAAAGGCACCAGTATGCCCTTAGCTACAATCATAAAAAACACGATGATAATAATCAGGAGGGCAATAAAAACTGTTTTGATGTAAGCAGGTACCTTTAGTTCCATATCAGTAAAAACGTGTTAAATTATAGTAGATTACATTCAAAATTAGGGATTATAAAATGGGATAATGATAACATTATATTAAAATTGAGGCAATGTAATTGACTTGCCCTCCCTGTCAAAATATAGCCTGCCGCCGCAAAGTGTTCTTTTTGTAACTTTGGGGTATAAAGCAAGCCATGAAACTATTTATAACCGGTATAGGTACCGATGTGGGCAAAACCATAGCATCTGCCATTGTTACCCAGGCCCTTGAGGCAGATTACTGGAAACCCATACAGGCGGGTGACCTTGATAACGGCGATAGCCACAAAGTGCAGCGCTACCTGAGCAATGCCAAAACCATTATCCACGCTAACAGTTATGCGCTCAATACACCGGCAAGTCCGCACCTGGCCGCCGAAATTGACGGGATAACCATTAGCCTTGATAACATAAAAGAACCTGAAACTGCTAATCATCTGATTATTGAAGGTGCAGGCGGGCTCCTGGTTCCGTTAAACGATACTTATACTATTGCCGACCTGATTAAACCCGATTATAAAGTAATTGTGGTAAGCCGCCATTACCTGGGCAGCATTAGCCATACATTGCTTACAGTTGAGGTTTTACAGGGCAGGGGCATTGCCATTGCAGGGATTATTTTTAACGGCAATAATCCGGCTTCGGAAGAAATTATACTTAAGAAGACCGGTATAAATGTAATAGGCCGCATTGCCGATGAGCCTTATTTTGACCAGAATGTTATTGCGCAATATGCAGAGGAGTTCAGGGAGGAATTATTTAAGCTAGCAGATAGCAGGTAATACAGCTTCACTCTGAAACTTTGCCTCTTTGCTATTCTTTTTTATTGTTACATTAAAAAATCAAGAAATTGGAAAATTTAAACATAGGCCAGGAGGCTCTTTGGCATCCGTATACACAGCATAAAACAGCACCACCGCCTGTTAAGATAATACGTGGCGAAGGTGCTTTGCTTTGGGGCGAAGACGGTAAACAATATATTGATGCTATTGCAAGCTGGTGGGTTAACCCTTACGGGCACAGCAATAAATATATTGCCGATGCTATTTATGCTCAGCTCACTACGTTAGAGCATGTGTTGTTTGGCGGGTTTACGCATGCTCCGGCACAGCTATTGGCCGAAAGGCTGTTGCCATTACTGCCTTCTAACCAAAAAAAGCTATTTTTTAGCGATAATGGGTCAACCGCAGTAGAGATAGCTATTAAGGCTGCTTTGCAGTATTTTTATAACAAAGGCGAAAAACGCACCAAGATCATAGCCTTCGAAAACGGCTTTCATGGCGATACCTTTGCGGCTATGGCTGCCAGTGGCATTTCGTTTTTTACCGAGGCATTCCGAGGGTCATTAATTGAGGTAGAGCGCATTCCGGTACCAACCGCCGGGCGCGAAGCTGAAAGCCTTGCTGCCATAGAAAAGCTTGCGGCAACAGGCGAATATGCAGCCTTTATATTTGAGCCGTTAGTTCAGGGTGCGGCGGGTATGGTAATGTATGATGCGCAAGCTTTAGATGGCCTTATAGACATCTGCGCAAGCCATAATGTATTTACTATTGCCGATGAGGTAATGACGGGATTCGGCAAAACAGGTAAAACCTTTGCAAGCGATTACCTAACACGGCAACCCGATATGATGTGCTTTAGTAAGGCGCTGACCGGCGGTACTATACCTATGGCCATAACCACCTTTACCCAGCAAATTTTTGATGGCTTTTATAGCGATGATGTAAACAAAGCACTGTTTCATGGGCATACATTTACGGCTAACCCTACAGGGTGCGCCGCAGCTTTGGCAGGCCTTGACCTGTTGTTTACAGATGATATGCAGGCCAACCTGAAGCGTGTAAACGCGCAACATCTTGCCTTTAAACAAAGGATTGAAGGCCACCCAAGGGTAAAAACCGCACGGGTACTGGGTGTTATCTTTGCAGTCGAAATTACCCGCGATGGCGCCGAGGAGTATTATGGTGGTTTCCGAAACAGGCTGTACGACTTTTTTATCAGTAACGGCATAGTCATGAGGCCTGTAGGGACTATTGTATATATACTACCGCCTTATATTATCAGTAATGAGTTGCTGGTACAGGTATATGATGTGGTTGAGAGGGCATTGGAGGAAATATTTTAGGAATTAGATTTTCGATTGTTAGATTTTTGGATTTTCGACAGCATAAGTAGACATCCTGTCGAACAATCCAGCTCACAAAGCTTATCTTTGCACTAAATACTACTCCATTGGCCACACCGGTTTCTATACTATCCATAGGTTCTTTTTCGCCGCTTGGGCATACGCCCGAAAGTGTTTGGGAGAGCTACAACAACCCGAGTTCATTTATTACACATGTTGATGCCGGTAGCAAAACTGCACCCGGTGCAGCGCTTTCCGGATTACTTAAACAGGAGGCAGAAGACCTGAAAAACAGTAACCTGCACTACAAAAAACTTGATGACAGCGCGCTATTTGCTATACTGGCTTCGCGGCAGGCTGCACAACGGGCAGGCTGGGGTGCCGGCGATGCATTTGGTATCAATATAGGATCGTCCCGCGGTGCAACAGGCCTTTTTGAGCAGCACCATGCCGAATTTCTGCAAACCGGTAAAACGGCAGTACAGGCATCTCCGGCTACCACGCTGGGCAACATCTCATCGTGGGTGGCGCAGGATTTAAAAAGCAATGGACCCGATATATCACATTCCATAACCTGTTCTACGGCGCTGCATTCACTTTTAAATGGTGTAGCATGGCTTAGGGCGGGCATGGCGAATAAATTTCTTGTAGGTGGCTCAGAAGCGCCGCTTACACCGTTTACCATTGCCCAGATGCAGGCCATGAAAATATACAGCCGTGAAACAGGCAGTTTTATGAGCCGCGCTCTTGATATGGATAAGGCCCAAAGCAGTATGGTACTGGGTGAAGGTGCCGGTAGTGCCTGCCTGGAGCTGGGTGTTGTGCCCAATGCCCTGGCTGTTATAGAAGGCATAGGTTATGCTACCGAGGTATTGCAACACAGCGTCTCGATATCTGCCGATGCAGAGTGCCTGCAAAAAAGTATGCGGATGGCGCTGGCAGGTGTAAACTTAAATGAGGTAGATGCCATTGTAATGCATGCGCCCGGCACAGTAAAAGGTGATTCATCTGAGTTAAATGCCATAAAGAACATCTTCGGTAAAAGCCTGCCATTACTCACTACAAACAAGTGGAAGATAGGCCATACCTTTGGTGCATCGGGGCTGTTAAGCCTTGAGTTTGCTATATTAATGATGCAACACAACCGTTTTATAGCTTCGCCATTTTATCAGCAGGAGCAAAATCGGAATTTGAAAAAAATATTGGTTAATGCCGTGGGTTTTGGAGGTAATGCAGTTAGTGTTTTGGTAAGTAGGGATTAGATTTTTCGATTGTTAGATTTTTGGATTTTCGACAGGTTAGAAAAATCGAACACGTATTTAGCGGATTTCTACAGATTTTTTCAGGTGCTGTATATCATCCTGAGGCACGAAGGATCTCAAAAAACAGCTCTGCAACGAACAGTCATTACATAACCAATGATCTAAAATTCATATTTACAAATAGTTTATCCAGAATTAGTGCAAATAAATTAAATTTGCCTAATTAAATATTAGGTTTGAAAATCTACCACTCCATACAGGAATTTAGCCCGGCTAAAAAAACTATAGTTACCCTTGGCACCTTCGACGGCGTACACAAGGGCCATAAAAGCATTCTTGAAAAATTAAAGAACAGCAGTAAAGAAACCGGCTGCGAAAGTGTGGTGCTTACTTTTTTTCCGCACCCGCGCATGGTGCTGCAACAGGCTGACGGCCTTAAGCTGCTCAATACCATGGATGAAAAGGCTTACCTGCTTGATCTTTTTGGTATAGATAATCTTATTGTGCATCCGTTTAGCAAAGAGTTTAGCCGCCTTACGGCAGAAGAGTTTGTTAAAGATGTGCTGGTAGACAGGCTTAATACTAAAAAGATAATTATAGGGCACGACCACCGTTTTGGCCGCAACCGCACCGCTGATATTAACGATCTTATCCGCTTTGGCGAAGTTTATGGCTTTGAGGTTGAGCAGATAACCGCCCTTGAGGTTGAAGAGGTCTCGGTAAGCAGTACTAAAATCAGAAATGCCTTAACAGAAGGGCTTATCAGTAAGGCTAACCGTTATTTGGGCTATCCTTATTTTATTACAGGTAAGGTTACCACCGGCAAGCAACTGGGGCGCACTATAGGGTTTCCTACGGCAAACATTGCTCTTACAGAAGATTATAAATTAGTACCTGCACATGGCGTATATACGGTGTCGGCAGCTATAAGCGGTAAAACAGTGCTGGGTATGATGAATATAGGCATGCGACCTACTGTAGACGGCACTACAGAAACCATAGAAGTGCATTTTTTTGATTTTAATGCCGATATTTATGGTGCACAACTGCGCATAAATTTACACCATCGCCTGCGTTTTGAACAAAAATTTGGCTCAATAGAGGAGCTTAAGCAGCAGCTCGCTATAGATAAAGAAAGCTCAATACAATACTTTAAAGAAAAAGGCCTGTGAAAAACCGCCTGTTTGCACCCATAGATAACGCCCCGCTGGCACTCTTCAGGATATTCCTGGGTTTTTTGCTGGCCTGCGAAACCTTTGGCGCTATAATAACAGGCTGGGTTAAGAGCAATTTTATTACTCCAAAATTTACATTTTCATTTATAAGCCTTGAGTGGCTGCAGCCGCTGCCCGGCAATGGCATGTACTACTACTTTGCACTCATGGGGCTGTTTGGCCTGCTTATAATGGTGGGGTTTGCCTATCGCTTTAGCATGGCAGCCTTTACAATTTTATGGGCAAGTGTGTACTTTATGCAAAAAACATCTTATAACAACCACTACTACCTGCTAGTACTGGTGTGCCTTATGATGTGTTTTTTACCCGCACATCGCTATGCCTCAATAGATGCACACCGCAATCCAAAACTAAAAAGCCTTACCATGCCCGCCTGGTGCGCATGGGTAATGATAGCCCAGGTAAGTATTGTGTACTTTTTTGCTACGCTTGCCAAGTTTTATCCTGATTGGCTTGATGGCACTTTTACCTACAACCTGCTCAATACTACCGTAACAAACCCCACGCTGCATGATATAATGACGCAAAAGTGGTTTTACCTGTTTATAGCCTATGCCGGTATTGCGTTCGATTTGCTTGTTGTGCCATTAATGCTCTTTAAACGCACGCGAACCATAGCGTTTATAGCATCGCTTATCTTTCATGTTTTCAACTCCATAACGCTTAAAATAGGCATCTTCCCATTCTTTGCGCTGAGTTTTGCCGTGTTTTTCTTCCCGGCCGATAAAATCAGGAAGGTCTTCTTTCGGAAAAAGCCTGTGGTTGAATTGCTTACATATACTCCCGAGGCTAAACGTGTTTTGTACTATTTTTTTGTTCCCTACCTTATCATACAGCTATTGCTGCCCTTGCGTCATTACTTTATTAAAGGCGATGTACTCTGGACGGAGGAAGGCCACCGCCTGAGCTGGCGCATGATGTTGCGTAGCAGGGCTGGTGATACCGATTTTAAAGTGGTAGACAAAGCTACAGGTAAAGATGTGTTTTATAGTACTTATACAGAGCTTACACCCAAACAGCGCACGGGCATGAATACCCGTCCTGATATGATTTGGCAAACCGCGCAGCGTATAAAGCAACACTTTGCCAAAGAACATATCGATGTGGCTGTGTATGCGCATACAAGGGTATCTATAAACGGTGGGCCTTACCGCGATTTGATTGATCCTAAGGTTGATCTTGCTTCTGCCAAATGGGACTATTTTGGGCACTGTCAATGGATATTGCTGCCTCAGAATTACTAATTGATTTTCAGTGTTTTAAATTCTTGTATTTTCGTTCTCATCGTCCTCATATGAGGAAATTTCAGTATTTGAAAACAATTTAACAAATCGTTAATTTAATCATACTTATAGTATTAAAATTTTATTAATTCGTGTTTAGGTGTGCCTATTTATGGCTAATTTAGATACAGATATTTACTGTTGTTGATAATCATGCAATTATCCACTAAAAAAAATATCTTTATAAATAGCTGTAAAACAAATCACTAACGGAATAAGAATTTCAATAAAACAAAAACTATGAAAGCTTCAAGAATTTTTATTAACGGTATTATAATCTATATAGCAATAGGTATATTCTTTGTAATCATGGACCAGTTAGGCTGGTCAGATATCATTTATCTAAGGCTTGTAAACTTCATCTTTGTAATATATGGTGTTAACCGCACCATTAAGTCAAACTTTCAAGATGGTATTAATGGCTATTTTACTAATCTTGCTTCGGCATTTTTTACCGCTTTTGTAAGCCTGGTGCTTGGGGTATTCAGCTTTATGCTGTATGTAGAGTATATGGGTGGCGAGCGCCATCTTGAGTCATACGCAAGTAACTATATTTTTGGGGGGGGAGACCCTTCGCCGTACCAGTTTGGTATAGGGTTATTTGTAGAAGGCCTGGCGGCATCGGCGGTGGTATCTTTTGCTATGATGCAGTTTTGGAAAGATAAAGTAGAGAAAATCAACACAGTAGACGACAGGGCACACAACCCTCATTAATAAACTGTTCCACTACGTAAATTTAAGGCCCCTGTTTTGCAGGGGCTTTTTTATGGGCACTATACTGCAGTGCCTGTAATCTTTATTGGTTCTAAGCATATCTTACGCCTAAAATGGTTATTTTTGGGGCATAATACCAATTCCAATTATGAGCATAAAAAGGCACGACTGGACCAAAGATGAAATTATTGCGTTGTACAACAGGCCGTTAATGGATTTGTTGTATGAAGCCGCAACCATACACCGTGAACACCACGACCCTAATGTAGTGCAGGTTAGTACCCTGCTGAGCATAAAAACAGGCGGATGCCCCGAAGATTGTGGCTATTGCCCACAAGCGGCCCGCTACCATACCAAAGTTGAAGGTAACGACCTTATGACGGTACACCAGGTTAAGGCACAGGCGCTTAGGGCTAAAGCCAGCGGCTCATCACGTGTATGTATGGGCGCTGCATGGCGCAACGTTAAAGACGGGCCTGAGTTTGACCAGGTGCTGGAAATGGTGCGTACCATAAACAAACTTGACATGGAAGTATGTTGTACATTAGGTATGATTACTGAAAATCAGGCGCTTAGGCTTGCTGAGGCAGGTTTGTATGCCTACAACCATAACCTTGATACATCTGAAGAGTACTATAAGGAGGTAATATCTACCCGTGGGTTCGAAG
>JAZKDS010000086.1:0-3459 GCA_040387455.1 Bacteroidota bacterium | reverse complement strand
TAAAACCATTGATAATGTGCGTAAAACCAACGTTACTGTATGTAGCGGCGGTATTATAGGAATGGGTGAAAGCGTTGACGACCGTGCCGGAATGTTAGTGGCACTTGCATCGTTAAACCCTCAGCCTGAGTCAGTTCCTATCAATGCGCTGGTAGCTGTAGAGGGTACCCCGATGGAAAATGAGAAGCCTGTTGAGATATGGGAGATGATACGTATGGTAGCCACTACCCGTATTGTAATGCCTGAAACTCAGGTGCGATTGAGCGCCGGGCGTACAGAAATGAGCCGTGAAGGCCAGGCTATGTGCTTCTTTGCCGGTGCAAACTCTATATTTGCCGGAGATAAGCTGCTTACCACGCCTAACCCGGATGTTAACGAAGACATGAAAATGTTTGAAACACTGGGACTTATACCTCAAAAGGCGTTTACTAAGGTATCTCAGCCGCAAACGGTAGAGGCAGAAGATTCTGCTTACCAGTCGCTTGGTGAAAAACCAAAATGGACAAGGCCGAGCCATAAAATTGATCGTAACCTTGAAGCTTCGGGCAAAAAATAACCCTCAGGGCACAAAATATATGTAAAGGCTATCCTACAGGATGGCCTTTGTTTTTGCTTAATATTTCACAATTGGAGTTCAGATTCGACTATTTTGCACCATAAAAAAACCTTCAGCATGCTGAAGGTTTTCTTGATTTTTTGCAGGGGCTATAAATTAGTAAATAATCTTTTTACTCACTTTGCCCTGTGGTGTATTTATCTCAACTATTAAAACACCGTTAGCAGTAGTAAGTCCTGTTATGGTTGTTTCGGTAGCGTTAATATTGCTTTTGCTGTACAGTTTCCTGCCACGAATGTCATAAACGGTTACATCGGTCATTTGTATAGTACCGGTGCTTATGTTTATGGCGCCGTTTTGCTGATATACCATTACCATATTGGCAAGTGCGGGTACATCGGTGCCCAGTTGGCCCTGTGGCATGTATAGTACTTCAAACCTTGTGTCAAACGTGCCTGGATCTGTAGTAAAGAGGTAAGGGTTTTGGTTAAGGTTAGTAACAGTGCCTGCAAGGTTATCTTTAAGGTATACTTCCTGGCCTGAGCTAAACAATCCGTCAAAATGGTCAAGGCTTATGGTATATTCACCACCTGCTGTTACAGCAAAGCCCATAGGTACAACATCTGTATTGGCAAACGTTGGCCTTGCCTGTATGGCCAGGTTGTTGTCTGCAGCTTTAGAGTATAGTTTAGCATTACCATCGCCCAGTATTTTAGCATCATAACCATAATCAAGGTCAAGAGTGGCTTGTGCAAGGTAGCCTATAGCTGCCTGGCTGAAAGCTGTAGCACCAACGGTGTTAGCTGTATTTGTAAGGTTTAACCAAAGCCTTGATACCGTAGGGGCATCATTAGTATTGGCTGTTTTAAAGAATGGCTGGCTGCTTTGTGCCGGCTTACGCATGCTGTTAGCAAAGTTAACCGTAGCAGTGTTATCAAGGCCGGTTTTTAGTTTTACTAAAAAGCCCTGACCCGGAGATATAATCCAGTTGGCGTTAAAATCTTCATCGTCACCACCGGTGTAGTATGTAGCACCACCGCCGTCAATATCGCCACCTGCACCGCTGTTCTGTGTGTAAGCAAGCAGGCTTAAGTGTGCATAACTATTAGCTGCAGCATCGTTTTTCTTTCTCCAGAAGTACATACCGTTACCTGCCTCAAGCACGGCGCTGTTTTGCGTAAAGAATTCTTTAACGCTAATAGGCGATGGGTAAGGGTTTGCAACCGCTATATAACGGCCGGTCTGGCTTAGTGTGCCGCCTCCATTAAGGTTAGTTACAGTAGTGCCTACGGCTACAGGGCCGTTGTTTGGCATGCCTGTAAAGGTACCGTCATAGGCATGGTTTGCAGTGCCTGCGGCATAATTTGCATTGTCGGTCAAGAAATCTGGCATACGTATAAGGTAAGCCTTTCCCGGTATAAAGTTGTTTTGTGCATTAGTTGCAAAATACTGCTCCCTGTATGATGGCGAAGAAGATGCATTCCAGTTATAAGCATAGGTGTAAAAACGGTTGCTTATTGTATTAGGCGAAAAAGCCTGTAATTGTTGTGCACTTACCGGTGCACCCCATAACGTATAATCTAACCTGTATAGCGGATTGCTGTTGCGGTGGGCGGTAAAGCTGCCTGTGCCTGTGTACGTGCCTCCGTTTGGTTGTACTAAAGCTGCGTTGTTTTGCACAATAATGCCACCGTTGTTTGTAAGCTGGCTGTTTACAGTAACTGTGTTGCCGCCGGTTATGGTAAGGGTTTTACCTGCATTAACCGTTAGGTTTGAAACATTAAAGCCATTGCCGCTATAAGAGCCATTGATAACTGCATCTACGCCTTCGGCCGGTGTACCGTTATCCCAGGTTGCGCCGTTCCAAACAATAAAGTTAGCTTCTATATCTATCCAGTTGATATTAAAGGGTGGAGAAACCGCCCTTAGCCTCAGCATGTGGTCGCCTGCAGGCAGGTTAACAGTAAGGCTAACCGTTTGCCACACCTGCCATCCGCCGGTATTGGGCAAAGATATAGTGCCCAAGCTAACACCATCTAACAGGTATTCTATAATCCCGCCTTCTCCTAGGCTGGCTATCCGGGAGTTAATGGTGTACTGTCCGGCAATTGTAACATCAATAGGATAATCCATCCAGTCGTTGGCATCTATATAACCTACATCTACGCCACCATTGGCGTCTTCTGTAGGCTCTGTTACTACGCCACTCATCTGGTACCAGTCTTCGGCCTGTAACAGGGCTGGTACAGGAGTATAGCTAACCTGCCCACATACTTCAAATTCCCATATTGAATAGCCATACCCTGTATTGCGAAGTGTGCAGTCTACTTTAAGGTAGCGGTAGTTGCCTCCCACCAATATACCGTCGGTACGTGTACCTGTAGGCATATTGGTCTTTGTGCTTATCAGGGTCCAGTTGGTGCCATCAACAGATCCTTTTAAAGTATAATTTTTAGCATTAGCGGTTTCCCAGTATATTTTTACAAAATCTATAGCATCCACTTCGCCCATATCAACGGTAAGGCTTTGCAGGTCGCTGGCTGCACTTTCCCAGCGGGTGCCCATAATGCCATCTACCGCGGCAATGCCATCACCTGTTGAAGCTGTAGCCGTAGCTGCAAAAACCGGGCTCTCGCAAACCAGGCTCTCTACCGGCACTTCGGGTACGCATACATCAAATTCAAATATAGAGTAGCCATAATCCGTATTTCTGGCTGTTGCGTCCATCTTTAAATAGCGGTATTGGGTATCAATACCGTTAAAAATATCTATGCGCGGGCCTGTAGCCATATTAGTAAGGGTTTGAATCACAACCCAGTCGGTACCATTTACAGAGCCGCTTAATGTATAGTCTTTAGCATTTGCTGTTTCCCATGATATGCTTACCCCGTTAACAAGAGTAG
>JAZKDS010000085.1:0-3826 GCA_040387455.1 Bacteroidota bacterium | reverse complement strand
TTACTAAAGATGGCAGCATAGCAGGCCCCAAAATACTGGAGCATATGGTAGATACCGTACTTCAGTTTGAGGGCGACCGTAATCATGTATACCGCATACTGCGCTCTCTTAAAAACCGTTTTGGCTCTACAGCCGAACTTGGTATATATGAAATGCTGGGTACCGGCCTGCGTGAAGTGGTTAACCCCAGCGAAATACTGATATCTCATAAAGAAGAAGAACTAAGCGGCACGGCCATAGCCACCACCCTTGAGGGCATGCGCCTGCTGATGGTTGAAATCCAGGCATTGGTCAGCACGGCTGTTTACGGCACACCACAACGCAGCACTACCGGTTATAATGCAAAAAGGCTCAACATGCTGCTTGCTGTATTAGAAAAAAGGGCAGGTTTCCGCCTTGGGGCTAAAGACGTTTTTTTAAACATAACCGGCGGCATCAATGTAGACGATCCGGCTATAGACCTGGCTGTTGTAGCTGCAATATTATCATCTAATGAAGATATTCCGGTTAGTAAAGGCTTTTGTTTTGCAGGTGAAGTAGGCCTTAGTGGCGAGGTGCGCCCGGTAAATCGTGTAGATCAACGCATACTGGAAGCCGAAAAGTTAGGATTTTCGACTATTTTTGTATCTAAGTACAACAAGATCTCGTTAAAGAACACTTTAATAGAAATAAAACTGGTGGCTAAGATTGAAGACGTAGCCGGCTACCTTTTTGGTTAATATGCAAAAAAGAAAATTCAATAAAAAGAAAATACTTCGTTGGGGGCTTATCTCCATTGTTTCGATACTCTTACTGTCGGTGGTGGCTTTCTTTGGCTTCCGCAATATGGTGCTGCAAAAAGTAATTGCTAAAGTTCAAAGCAAAATGGCTGTTGATTACAACAGCACGTTTATTGTGAAAAACGCAGCGTTTAGCGGCCTTAGCGGTATCGAGATGAAAGGCATTACCCTGACGCCAAAAAATGCCGACACATTACTACATATAGAAGAGCTAAGCACCAGCATTAACCTTTCAAAACTTATTTTTGGAGATATCCAGCTTGGCACCCTTAACATGAAAAAGGGCTTTGTGCAAATGGTAAAAACAGAGCAGGGCTGGAATTTCAGAGCATTTCTGAAGACAAAAAACAAAGACGCCGAAGAAACCAGTGGCGAAACCAATTATGCCGAGCGCGCCTACAATCTGCTTACAAAAGCACTTAACCTGGTACCTACAGATATGGTTTTGGAAGATCTTGCCCTTCGGGTAGATGATATGGGCCGCAAAGTAAACCTTAATCTTACCACCCTTAAACTGGCCGATAATAAATTAGAGAGCAGCATACATGTTACCGAAGATACCATAACCCAGAACTGGAAGGTAAAAGGCATGGCTGACCCGCGGAACCGCCAGTGCGACCTGAAGTTTTTTAATGCCGATACCACCCGTATTGCCATACCTTATATTAGCCAGCGCTACAACCTTAAATCAGGGTTTGATGCCATACAGCTAAAGGTTGACAATATTGATATGGATGGCGATGAACTGCATGTAGATGGTTTTGCATCCATACAAAACTTTATGGTTAACCATGAACGCGTAGCCAAAAAAGATGTGGTTATAGATAATGCACGTTTTGATTACCACATACTTTTCGGTGGTGATTTTATAGCATTAGATAGCATCAGCACAGTACAGCTCAACAAGTTAAAATTTAACCCTTTTGCTAAATACAGTATTGAAAAAGATACAATTTATGAGCTAAAAGTAAAAATACCAAAAACACCTGCACAGGATTTTATAGTATCATTACCTAAAGGTTTATTTACCAACTTTGAAGGTATGGAAGCCGAAGGTACTTTTAGCTATAGCCTTGACTTTTTGTATAATAAAAATAAGCCCGGGGCATTGGTATTTGACAGCAGCCTGCAAAAAGACGGACTTAAAATTACAAAATATGGTGAGGCCAATCTGGGTAAACTCAATAGTGTATTTACCTATCACGCTATTGATAACGGGCGTACACAACGCGGTGTTGTAGTGGGGCCTGAAAACCCATACTACACTACGCTCGACCAGATATCCCCGTTTTTACGAAAAGCAGTGCTTACCAGTGAAGACCCATCATTTTTTAACCATCGTGGGTTTATAACCGAAGCGTTCCGCCAGTCGATCATTAAGAATATAAAAACTAAAAAGTTCTCGCGTGGAGCCAGCACCATAAGCATGCAGCTCGTTAAAAATGTATTCCTTACCCGTGAGAAAACACTTTCGCGCAAGCTGGAAGAAATACTTTTGGTGTATATACTTGAGAACAATCGTATTGCCAGTAAAGAGCGTATGCTTGAGGTATATTTTAGCGTAATTGAGTGGGGGCCGGATGTATATGGTATTGGCGAAGCCGCACAATATTACTTTGAAAAGACCCCTATGCAGCTAACGCTGGATGAATGCGTGTACCTGGCCAGCATTATACCAAGGCCTAAAGGCTTTATGTGGCAATTTGATACCACTGGCAGCCTCAAAAGCCATGCTGTTAAGCACAATAAATACATGAAAGACCTTATGCTTAGGCGCGGGCTTATTATGCCGGAAGACACCCTAAACCAAACCGGTAAAATTGTAATAAACGGGCGCGGCAGGAGCCGTATTAAGCTCAATATAGAAAATCTTTTTGCAGACGATTCCCTTGATGTAGAGGAGTTTTTCTTTGATTTGGGCAAAAAGGTGTATTAATTTTTTTTGAAGCCCTCCCAACCTTTACTATAAAAAAATACTCTATACATAAAAGATAATTTTTATGTATATGAAAAAAGCATTTTTGTTAATATTGCTGGTGTGCGGGTTTGCCCGTGCACAAAAGCCGGTTTTTACTGTGGCAAAACCTACGGCTGCAACCGTTTATTTTAATTCGGCCGAAATTACCGAACGCGCCACCATTACACTGCCCGCCGGAACCAGCGAAGTGGTGGTTAAAAACGTAGCCGACTACCTGTATGAAAACACGGTTCAGATAGGCGCTCCCAGCACAGTTACTGTATTATCTGTACAGTTTACAAACAATTATATTTCTGAATTTGAAGTAGATGAAAATACGCCTGCACTTAAAAAAGTGCGCGACAGTATTGCTGTGGTTAAAAAGGAAATAGAAAAGATTTCTACATTGCGCATTGCAGAACAAAGCACGGTGCAGCTACTTGATCAAAGTATAGCCCGTTATGGCCAGCAAACTAATCTTAGTGTGGCAGAACTCACTAAAATGGTAGATTACTATAAAGGCAAGCGCAATGAGGCCGCCTTGGCAGTTAATGCATTTAATGAAAAAGAGCACAAGCTAAATGAAAGGCTAACAGACCTAAACAGCAAACTTGAAGTAACCAACAAACAAACCGAAAAAACATCATCGGGCAAACTGGTACTACAGGTAATGAATGATGCAGCAGGACCGGTACAATTTGACATTACCTACCTTACTACAGGCGCCAGCTGGACCCCTTTTTATGACCTGAGGGCAGAAAACACATCGCAACCTATAAACATGCTATACAAAGCACAAGTAGTGCAAAGTACCGGTATAGACTGGAAAAAAGTAAAACTAACCCTTAATAGTGGCACACCCAACCAAAACAGCCAGGCTCCGCTCCTCCAGGCATGGCTGCTGCGGTTTGGGCAGGCCATGATGATGGGTTATGGCAATAGTAATCTTGCTATGAATAGCATTAGTATAAGAGGTTTGTCTTCTTCGGGGATACAGGCAGATGCCTACGGCAAGAAAGAAATGCTGGAAGGTGTAAACGATTACACTACCATTACCGAAAATCAGCTATCAATTTCATTTGATATAGAT
>JAZKDS010000084.1:2641-4393 GCA_040387455.1 Bacteroidota bacterium | reverse complement strand
CCCCGTAAAACCTACAGCATTTTAAGACTATGACTAAGAAAATTACTTTACTATCGTTATGTTTTTTATCAATAGTATCGGCTTATGCCCAAAATATTGAATTGGTTTCAGATAAAGGAAATACTGTTACACTTATAAGCGGAGGATATTATTTATCGCCCCGCACAGAAGTTGTTAATGGTATTACCTATCATAAATTCAGTAAAGATTTTACTTGTCTGATGGAAAAGGGCGCGCCTGCGCTACCGGTAGAACGGGCATCTGTAATGGTAGCTAATAATGGCAATGTAACTGTTGATGTATCATATGACCATTATGATGAGTATCAGGGTATGGAAATATTGCCTTCAAAAGGCAGCCTGAAACGCAATGTTAAACCATCGGATGTGCTTTATGAATTTGGCGCTGCCTATAACCAGGATGCATTTTATCCGGGTACGCTTGCCGAGGCCGGCAGCCCGTATATACTACGCGACACAAGGGGTGTTACCGTTTCGGTATATCCTTACCAGTATAACCCGGTTACTAAGGTATTGCGCATATATTATGATATTACTGTAAAGGTTATAACGGCTGGTAACGGCGGTAACCAAAAATCAGGTTCGGTTATAGGGGCAAACAGCGCCTTTTCAAAAATATATGCTAACCATTACATAAATGCCAGAACGGCAAATTTAGGTGATGAAGAGCCGTTGGCGCCTGAGATGCTTATTGTAGCGCCCGATACATATGTAACCCACCTAACCGCATTGGCAAACTGGAAGGTAGAAAGCGGTATAAAGACCATTATAACCCCATTATCTGAAGTTGGGTCTACGCCCGAAGGCATCAAGGCCTACATACAGGAGTATTACGCAGAAAATCCGGGGCTGGTATATGTACTGCTTGCGGGCGATCATCAAAACCTGCCCAGCTATAGCTATGGTATAAGCGGCGGCGGTGAGGCGCTGTGGAGCGATACCTACTATGCACAGCTGGAAGGCGATGATTTTTACCCAGAGGTGCTTATAGGCCGTTTTAGCGGTACTACATATGATGTTGACAATATGGTGAGCCGCACGCTGGAGTATGAAACTGCGCCACTGGAGGGCGACTGGATGACCCGCGTTGTGGGTATAGGCAGCAACGAGGGCGATGGCTATGGCGATGATGGTGAGCCCGATTGGCAGCACCTGCGGAACATAGGCAACAAACTGCTTGCTAACGGGTATACCTATGCTTATGAATTTTTTGACGGCAGCCATGGCGAAAATGATGGCGAGGAAAGCCCAGCCAATTATATGATATCTGATGCGGTAAACGATGGTGTGGGCCTTATAAACTATACCGGCCACGGTGCTACCAATGAGTTTTCTACCGGAGCATATACCAATACCCATGTATATGGGCTTACTAACGCAGGTATGTACCCTTTTGTGGTATCGGTAGCGTGCAATAACGGCACGTTTACAACAGGTACGTCTATATGCGAGGCATGGCTAACTACACAAAACCAAGGTGTGCCTACCGGAGCTATTGCAGCCTGCGGCTCGAGCATACTAATGGCTTGGGCAGAGCCTATGCAAACCCAGGATGAAATGACCGAGCTTATCATCAGGACCAATCCCGATGTGAAAAAATATGCGTTGGGCGACCTGTTTTACAGCGGGCAGCTAAGTATGCTGCAAACGTATAATGAAAGTGCTACGGCAATAGAAATCATGCAAACGTGGGTGTTTTTTGGCGACCCAAGTGTTACCTACCGCAATGCAC
>JAZKDS010000084.1:0-2631 GCA_040387455.1 Bacteroidota bacterium | reverse complement strand
TGTTATAGCCATAACCCAAAATGGTGTTATTGTTGGCACTGCAACGGTTGTTAACGGCCAGGCGGTGGTTGCTTTGATTGGTTTTGATGCAACGTTGCCTTTAATGGTTACCGCTACAGCACAAAATTATACGCCTTATCAGGGTACGGTAGCTACTACCATGAGCACCGGATCTTTTGCGCTGAGCACGCTGCATCTATATCCTAACCCGGCGGGTGCACAGCTTACCGTGAGCCATAACCTTGAGGGTGTACAGGCATCTTATAAAATATATGATGTAACCGGTAAACACATTTTTACGGGTAATGTTCCGGCGGGTACTAGTTTTGGGGTAGATACATCGCGTTATGCATCAGGGGTTTACCTGTTAACGGTAGAATCGGATAACGGTAAAGTGACCCGGAAGTTTATCAAACAATAAAGAAAAATACAATCATATTAATAAATTTTGATGCACAACGGTGCGTATCTGTTTAAAAATTGCCTCATTATGAGGCTTTTTTTTATATTTGTGCAAAATACAAGCTATGCTTCCATTACATGTAAATAACGAAACGTCAAGGTTAAGGTCGGTTATACTGGGCACTGCCATTAGCAACGGGCCTACGCCCGAAGCACATGAGGCCTACGACCCGAAATCATTGGAACATATAAAAGCGGGTACCTATCCGCTTGAAAAAGACATGATAGAAGAAATGGCTGCCCTGGCCACTGTTTTTGAAAAATATGGCGTAGAGGTACACCGCCCGCAGGTTATAGAAAACTATAACCAGATTTTTAGCCGGGACATAGGCTTTGTTATAGAGGATGTATTTATCTGGGCCAATATATTGCCCGACCGCGTGCGTGAGCAGGAAGCCATACGCTTTATTGTAGAGCAGATAAACCCCGTTAAGGTAGTGACACCTCCAGAGGAAGTACACATAGAAGGCGGCGACGTAATTGTATATAACGACCATATTTTTATAGGTACCTACAAGGGCAGCGATTATAAAGATTACATTACCGCCCGTACCAACATGCACGGCGTGGAATTCATAAAAAAGCTTTTCCCGAACAAGATTGTTAAAGAGTTTGACCTGGTAAAATCGCGCATTGAAGCCCGCGATAATGCCCTGCACCTGGATTGCTGTTTTCAGCCGGTGGGTAAAGATAAAGGTGTTATTTATAAAAGCGGCTTTAGGGAAGAAGCCGATTACCGCTACCTGGTAGACCTTTTTGGGTATGACAACCTTTTTCATATTGACAGGGAAGAGATGTATAACATGACGTCTAACTTTTTTTCTATAGACCACGATGTGGTGGTTATAGAAAAGAACTTTACCCGCTTAAAAGCCTGGCTTTTAAAAAACGGCTTTACCGTAGAGGAAGTGCCGTATGCCGAAATATCTAAACAGGAAGGATTGTTGCGTTGCAGCACTTTGCCATTGGCGCGCGATTAACTATATTTGACTTATGAAACAGATTACCGATACCATATTGATGATTCGTCCGGTAGCGTTCAGGATGAACGAGCAAACGGCCGTAAATAACTATTACCAAAAAGTAATGGATAGCCTGCTGCCCGGCACTGTAAATGCTAAAGCCCAACAGGAGTTTGACGCCTTTACAGAAAAGCTGCGCGCTGTGGGTGTAAATGTTATTGTGGTAGATGACAGGGAAGGTGTAGATACGCCCGATTCGGTTTTCCCGAACAACTGGGTGTCGTTTCATGAAAATGGTGATGTGGCGTTATATCCCATGTTTGCCGAAAACCGCCGTAGCGAGCGCCGCGAGGATATATTTGACCTTTTAGAAGAGCACGGTTTTGTGATAGACAATATTGTAGATTACACCGGCGCCGAAGAAGAAGGCCTTTTTTTAGAAGGTACCGGAAGCCTGGTGCTGGACCGCGAAAACGGCAAGGCCTATTGCGCCCTTAGCCCGCGTGCAGAAGAGGAACTGGTTATAGAATACTGCGAAGATTTTGACCTGGGGCCCGTGATTTTTGAAGCCTACCAAACCGTAGACGGTGAGCGCAGGCACATATACCATACCAATGTTATGATGTGCATAGGCAGCACCTTTGCCGTGATTTGCGCAGACTGTATAGACGATAAAAAAGAACGCAAGATGGTGCTGGACAACCTTCGCAGCGATGGCAAGGAGATTATTTTGCTTACCGAAGCGCAGCTGAACCACTTTGCCGGCAATATGCTGCAGGTGCAGGGCAAAGATAAAAGCTACCTGGTTATGAGCGATTCTGCCAAGGGGATTTTGACACAGGACCAAATACAAAAAATAGAAAAACATACCGAAATACTATCGGCTAACCTTGATACTATCGAGGCTTGCGGCGGCGGAAGCGCACGTTGCATGATGGCGGAGGTATTTTTGATAAAAAAACAGTAACTTTACTACATGCTCTCAAAGAAAACCAAGTACGGACTTAAGGCTCTTATTTATATTGCGCGACAGGACGCCGCAATGCCGGTGCTTATATCTGATATTTCGGAAAAAGAGCAGATACCTAAAAAATTTTTAGAGGCTATACTTTTAGACCTTAAAAAATTTGGCATCCTTGGCTCTAAAAAAGGCAAGGGTGGGGGCTACTACCTTATGAAGGACCCTAAAACGGTTACCGCTGCCACG
>JAZKDS010000083.1:8444-8698 GCA_040387455.1 Bacteroidota bacterium | reverse complement strand
AAACGACATCAAATCGGTTGAGGATAAAAATGCAGATAAGGTTGTAGGCAATATTATAGAGCTTGAAATTGATGCTATAGAAATAAACCCTTTTCAGCCACGAAGCAATTTTAACGAGGAGACACTTAAAGAGCTAAGCACTTCGATAAAAGAACTGGGTGTTATACAGCCCATTACCGTACGCAAAACCGACTATAACAAGTACCAGCTTATAAGCGGAGAGCGCAGGCTACGTGCCTCTAAACTGGCAGGTT
>JAZKDS010000083.1:3986-8434 GCA_040387455.1 Bacteroidota bacterium | reverse complement strand
AATGATAACGAATCATTGGTTATGGCCCTTGTAGAAAACATACAGCGCCACGACCTTGACCCTATAGAAATTGCACTTTCTTATCAAAGGCTCATAGACGAAATACAGCTTACACAAGAGCAGATGAGCGACCGTGTGGGCAAAAAACGATCTACTATAGCTAATTACCTGCGTCTGCTTAAACTTGACCCGGTTATCCAGACCGGTATTCGCGACGGGTTTATTACCATGGGACACGGCCGTGCCATTATTAACATTGATGACCACGATGCCCAAGCCGATATCTATCAAAAAATAGTAAGCCGCAACCTGTCGGTTCGAGAAACCGAAGCACTTGTAAAAAACTACCATGAAAGCCTAAACCCTTCATCAGAAGGCAATACGGCTTCAAAAAGCACTTCATTTGCTGTTGCAGATGAAGAAAAGAAAACGTTTACTAATTTCTTTGGCGCAAAAGTCGATGTTAAGGTAGACGGAAAAGGAAAAGGAAAAATTACCATACCTTTTACCTCAGAAGAAGATTTTAACAGGATTATAAAACTGATACAGGGTTAGTGAAAAACATTTTTTTCATATTTGCTGCACTACTATTTTTATCGCCGAAGGCTTTTGCCCAGGATGATATTAAAATAGAAACCGTTATTGACAGCACTTTACTAAAGCCTTATGTTATAGATCCGCTGGCTCCCAGCCGTGCCGCTTTTTATTCGGCTATACTGCCAGGCCTGGGGCAGGTTTATAACAAAAAATACTGGAAGGTTCCGTTAGTATACGGAGGCATTGGCTTTAGCCTTTACAACTACTCTTTTAACAATACAGAATACCACCGTTACCGGGATGCTTATAAAGATATTTTGGCCGGGCGCGTGGTAACAGGCAAATTAGCCGGCCTTGATGCCGACAGGCTTTTGCGTGGCCAGAGGTTTCATCAACGCAACCGCGACCTGAGCATGCTGGTTACTGTAGGCGTTTACCTGCTTAATATTATTGACGCTAACGTAGATGCGCATTTAATGCAGTTTAACGTAAACGACAACCTATCGTTCAGGCCCAATATGGAGCAAAATGAACTTACATATAAATATGCACCGGTACTCAGTATGAGTTACCGTTTTTAATACTACATTATGAAGATTGCACTTTTAGGATATGGCAAAATGGGTAAAGTCATAGAGCGTATAGCTCTTAAACGGGGCCATGAAATAGTTTTGAGAAAAACATCTCAGGACAGCTTTTCAGGTCTTGAAGATGCCGATGTGGCCATAGACTTTAGCGTGCCTGATTCTGCTGTTGGCAATATTTCTGCGTGTTTTGACGTCAATGTACCTGTAGTGAGTGGCACAACGGGCTGGCTTGAAAATTATCATACTATAGCCCAATTGTGCGATGAAAAACAGGGTGGCTTTATTTATGGCTCTAACTTTAGCCTGGGTGTAAATATATTTTTTGAGCTTAACAGCTACCTGGCAAAAATGATGGGCAATCTTAAGCAATATAAGGTTAGCATAGAAGAAATTCACCATACCCAAAAACTTGATGCACCCAGCGGTACTGCTATAACACTTGCAAAAGATATTATTAACCATTCTGATTATGCCGGATGGGCTATTGGCAACCCAAAAGAAGATGATATATTTATTGATGCTAAACGCATAGAAGGAGTTCCGGGCACACATACTGTTACTTATGACAGTGATGTAGATAGCATTGAAATAAAGCATACGGCCCATAGCCGCGAAGGTTTTGCCCTGGGCGCTGTAGTAGCTGCAGAATGGCTTGTGGGAAAAAATGGCGTTTACAGCATGAAAGATGTGCTGGGACTGTAACAACATAGGTTAATATACTACATATATATAAAATTTATTAGGATGGACATTTTACAATGGTTTTTATTTTTCCTGGCGGTACAGGTAATACATTTTGCAGGCACCTGGAGGCTATATGAAAAAGCAGGCCGCAAACGTTGGGAGGCTTTGGTACCCGTTTATAATGCAGTAATACTAATGCACATCATACGCCGTTCGCCATGGTGGACAATTTTACTGTTTGTGCCTATAGTAAACCTCATTATGTTTCCTGTAGTATGGGTGCAAATACTAAAAGCCTTTGGTAAAACATCTACTATGGATTATATCCTGGGCGTTGTAACCCTTGGTTTATACATTTTTGTTATCAATTATGATGATAAAGTAAAGTATAACGGCGAAATTGAAAGAACCGACAGTACCATAAGCTCCTTGCTTTTTGCTATTGTAGTGGCCACCATAGTGCATACTTATGTAATGCAGCCTTTTACCATACCTACGGCATCATTAGAAAAAACGTTGCTAATAGGCGACTTTTTGTTTGTGAGCAAGTTTCACTATGGTGCACGTACCCCTATGACCACCGTGGCTGCACCAATGGTACACGATAGTATACCGGTAATAAACACAAAATCGTATCGAGACTGGCCACAACTGCCTTATTTCAGGCTGCCTGGTTTTCAGGATGTTTCTAAAAATGACATTGTTGTATTTAACTGGCCGGTTGATACCGTAAAATATTTCGGCGACCATACAACAGTAGGCCTACGCAAGCCGGTTGATAAAAAATCCAATTATGTTAAACGCTGTGTAGGTACACCAGGAGATGTTTTTTCTTTAAGAGATGGTATTGTTTATATTAACGGCCAAGAGCTTAAACTAAGCGACAGGGCTGAAGTACAATATGTGCATAAAATTTATGCCAAAGATATTACAGGTGTAACTTTACAAAAGTATGGTATAAAAAACCCAAATCGCATCTATAGATTTCCTGCTAATTTAACTGATGGTCAGTTTGAAGCTATGAGAGGCTATATGCTTGATGCAAGAAAAGATATGTTTGGTAACTACATAATATTTACCGGCTTAGGAGGCATACCGCAAGAAGTGTTTGATAATAATAAAATACCTGCGGCAGTTGGCCAAAAATACAATGGGGCAATTGAAGTTAATATGACATTGGCCATGGCCGAAGAGCTTAGAAAAACACCCGGTATTGAATCAGTAGAGCGAAGTGTTTCAAAAGAGGGCGAAGCCGGCAGGATTTTCCCTCACTCAAAACCGGAGTGGAATGTTGATAATATAGGTGATATTTATATCCCTGAAAAGGGAAAATCGGTACGGCTTACTGCTGAAACGCTTCCTTTTTACAAAATGATTATTAAAGAGTATGAAAAGAATACACTTGAAGTAAACGGTAGCGAAATTAAGATAAACGGCAAGCCGGAAACATCTTATACCTTTAAGCAAAACTATTACTGGATGATGGGTGATAACCGCCATAACTCTGAAGATAGCCGCTACTGGGGTTTTGTACCGGAAGACCACATAGTAGGCAAGCCTGTATTTATATGGATGAGCCTTGACCAAAATGAAAAATGGGGTAATATTAAAAATAAAGTACGCTGGGACAGGATGTTTACAACCGTAGGCGGAGATGGCGCACCGGTATCATACTTTAAATATTTCTTAATAGCTTTAGTAGGCTGGTTTGCATTTGACTTCTTTAGAAAGAGAAAAAACAAAGCCGCTAAATAGTTAATTTGTTTATTAAGTAAATCTGGAAATTTGAAAATTAAGTGTAAATGCTATTTTCAAGTTTCCAGATTTTCAAATTAAAGATATGGATATCCTTATACACCCAACATATTTTCCGTCTATAAGCCATTATGTAGCTATGGTGCAGGCAGACACGGTAACTTTTGAAATAGAAGACAACTTCCAGAAGCAAACAAACCGTAACCGCATGTACATTTACAGCCCTAATGGAATACAGTTGCTTAATATACCCTTAAAGCACAACAATGTAAAAGGGCATCAAAAGTTTAAAGACACTAAGTTAGAACAAGCGTTTGACTGGCAAAAACAGCATTTTAAGTCGCTTGAAGCTGCTTACCGCACTTCACCCTTCTTTGAGTATTTTGAAGACGACATAAGGCCTGTATTTGAGAAAAAACACATATACATGATGGATCTTAATTTCCAGGTAATGGAAATTTTAGCCACATGCCTGGGTACTGATTTTTCATATCAAAAAACTACCGAATACTTTCATGAAGTAACTGATTTAAAAGATTTACGCTACTTAACAAACGGAAAGAAAGACACATCAGAATTTGAAGCTTACACACAGGTGTTTGGTGACAGGCACGGTTATCTGAATAACCTTAGTATACTCGACCTTTTATTTAATGAGGGCCGCCACGCATTGAGCTACTTAAAAAACCAGCAACTTTAATCTTCCTCTTCAATAAACCCAAGTCGGGTCATTATAGGAAAATGGTCAGAATTTATAAATTCTGAAAACGTTTCATACTTTTTTACTTCAAGTGATTTATCGGTAAAAATGTAATCAATACGCGCCGGATAATATTTATAGTTGTATGATCGCCCAAAACCACCTCCGGCTTCTTCAAAGGCATC
>JAZKDS010000083.1:0-3976 GCA_040387455.1 Bacteroidota bacterium | reverse complement strand
TAACACTGCGGTACACATAAGAAAAGGCACTGTTGTTAAGGTCTCCGCATATTATCATAGGGTAATGGCATTGCTCTTTGTGCTTTTGCACCATCTCTGCCTGTAACTGCTGCCTTTTAAAAGCCTCGCTTATACGGTTAAAAATCACCTTACCCTTTTGCTCGTCAATATTTTCATGTATGTCAGGGCTTATTTTAATTGACTGCAGGTGCATACTGTATACACGCAACGTGTCTTTACCTTTCTTTATATCGGCATATACCGCATTATTAGCCGAACCCGGAAACTGTATATCTCCGGTGCCTATAATGGGAAAACGCGAAAAAATGGCATGACCAGCCTGGCCACGAGGTACAAATATAAATTTATGCTTGTATTTTGTAAATGCAGTATCGCCCAGTTTATTGTATTCCTGCAGGCATACAATATCAGGGTTTTGTTCTTTTATAAAAGCAGGTATTTTTTGTGGTATAAGGCTATCGGGCAACCACTCATAAAGATTAAAGAGGCGCACGTTATAACTCATGAGTGTAAAATCCTGAGGCTCCGGAGCTATATCTTTTCCGGAAAAGCGATAAAATTTATTTACAAAAGTAATTCCTAAAAGTAAAACAAGGCCAGATAGCAGCATTTGTCTTTTTACCTGGATAAGCCAGTATAAAAAGAAAAAGCCATTCAACACAAGCATTAACGGCATTACCAGTGTAAATACTGATAGTAAAGGAAAAACCTTGGGGGCCATAAAAGGCAGTATATACGCAATTATGGTTAATACAGTAAATACTATATTAAACCAGAAAATTACTTTATTAAACCCTGAAAGTCTTTTCATTTATTGACATTAACGCTCAAAGCTACTTAATTATTTGCCAACTTTAAATAAAAAATCTTTCTCATCTTTTGTAAGGCTCTCATAACCTGATTTACTTATTTTATCAAGTATATCATCTATTTGCTTTTGGGTTAAATCTTTAGTTTTAGTGGCTGGGCGCTGCTGGGGTTGTGGGTTTTTATGGACTTTTTTAAACGGGGTGGCTTTTTTAGGCTTAAAAAGATTTACAAAAAAATCAATAATTGCAGAAACCCCTTTGCTAAGATCTGTACCGCTTTTAAGCAAAATAATATATAAGTAGCCCGACAAAGCCCCACCAAGATGTGCAATATGGCCCCCTGAATTTTCGGCAGAAATATAAATTAAATCCAGCGCAAGGTACAAAGCGGCAATATGCCATAGCTTTACCGTACCTATAAGCAATAACCTAACCTGATACATAGGCGCATAAGCAGCGGCACCAAAAAGAATTGCCATTATAGATGCTGAAGCTCCTACCATATAGCTATTTCTACCTGCAAATACAGGTAAAACATTATAGCTTAAAATATACAGCAATCCTGCAAATATTGCGCTCAACATATAAAGACCAAAAAATTGCTTTTGCGTAAAAAATGTAAGAAACAAACGGCCCGCAAAAAACAGCATAAGCATATTAAAGAATATGTGCCCTACCCCGGCATGCAAAAAAGCATACGTAAATAAAGACCATGGTTTCCAGATAAGATATTCCGGATTTGAAGAAAGGCTAAACCAATCCTGTCCACCACCAATGCGCCAGTCAAACGCCGGGAGGGAGGTACCAGACAAAGCCAGGATACCAAATAAAACTAACGGAAGTACAAACAGCCCTATATTCCAAAAAATAATGCGTTGTACAATACCGCCCATGCGGTATTCCGTTTTTATGTCGTTTAAAATGCTCATTTTAATTCCACCTGTTATGTTTAAACTTTTTGTTACGCCACATTAACATCATGATAAAACCGGTAAGGGCTCCGCCAAGGTGGGCAAAATGTGCAATGCCGTCGCCTGCTGCACCTAATACAGACTGCCCTTGTATGGCCTTATAAGTATCAAATGCTATAATACCACCTACAAAATATTTTGCTGCAATCCTGAAAGGTAAAAACATAATGCCCATCTCTGTATTAGGAAACATAAACGCAAAGGCTACCATAACGCCATAAATAGCTCCTGAGGCACCTAACATAGTGCTCCTGTATGTGCCGTTGAGTGTATTTAAAAGCTCTTTTACAGCATTAAAATCAGTAGGGTTTACTTTGCCGGAAAGCATGTTAAGGTTACCGGTGTCGAGGATTTGCAGCACCAAGTCTTCTGAAACGCCGTTTGCCTGAATTAAATCAAGGATATGATGGTAATTATAGTAATCTATACCGGTATGCAAAGCAGCTGCACCAATACCGCAGGACAAGTAAAAGAATATAAATTTTTTGGCACCCCAAAAGTGTTCCAGCGGGCTGCCAAACATCCACAAGCCAAGCATATTAAAAAGAATATGCTGCGGGCTGCCGTGCATAAACATGTGGGTTACTACCTGCCAAACTTTAAAATCAGGGTTGACAGGAAAGTGCAATGCCAGGTATTCTACAGCCGGACTGCCAATGGCCAGGCTGCCTATAAAAAAAATAATGTTTATAATGATTAACTGCTTAACAGTCTCGGTAATTTGCATCATATAGAAAATCGTTTATCAAGGTCCTCCACACTTACGGTTATAAACGTGGGTTTATTAAATGGCGATACATCGGGCTCTTTGCAGGCAAAAAGAGAGTTAACCATATTCTCCTGCTCTCTATCGCTAAGCAGCACACCTGTTTTTACCGCCAAACTTCGTGCCATAGACTTGGCAATGCTGTCAGTCTGGCTAAAACTGGTATCGGGCACCTCTTGTTGCAGGTCGTTTATCAGTTCTTCAAGTAG
The DNA here is from genome assembly GCA_040387455.1 of Bacteroidota bacterium. GTDB lineage: Bacteria > Bacteroidota > Bacteroidia > Flavobacteriales > Flavobacteriaceae > Flavobacterium. The sequence goes on along the minus strand of JAZKDS010000083.1, from coordinate 1,200 downwards.
TATTGACACCTCACTTTCTGCCACATTAACAGGCAGGCCGCTTATTACAATGTGGTCGTGGTTAATTTCTGCAAATACAAAACCTGTATTTTGCAGTGCATCTCTCATTTCGCTTATAAGGGCTAATTCCTGCTGATTATAATGTAAAACCACCGGAAATAACAACTGCTGACTGTTAGCCTGCTGCACGGTTATGTTACGCAAAAATTGTTCGTACAACATACGTTGGTGCGCACGTTTCTGGTCGATAATCAATAAGCCTGATTTTATAGGGCTTACAATATATTTTTTATGAATTTGGTACGTTTTGTAAACCGCCTGCTCTACCTCTGCATCATTAAATAATGAACCCGTTACCTCTTCCGATTCAAAATGTATCTCTGCAATATCTTGCTGATTGGGGCTGGTGCCCACATACAGGCTTTCCCACGAAGGCTGGCGCTCTTTCCTGAATGAGGGTGCAGAGAATGATGCCGATGAAGCAGCGGCCCTTTGTGCAACCGATAGCGCAGGCTTTTCAGCCGCAAAGGGATTGTAATCCCTATCAACCACAACGGTAGGCATTACAGCCTCTTTGCTCTCATAATTATAGGGCGTATCAAGATTGGCATCGCGCTCAAAATCAAGTACAGGCGACACATTAAACTGCCCTAAGCTATGTTTTATGGAGGAGCGCAATATGGCATAAAGCGCATGCTCATCGTCAAATTTTATTTCGGTCTTTGTAGGGTGAATGTTGATGTCTATGGTATTAGGAGGCACATCAAGGTACAGGTAGTACCCCGGCTGGCAACCATCTTTCAGTAAACCTTCATATGCCGCCATAACGGCGTGATGCAGGTAACCACTCTTTATAAAGCGGTTGTTTACAAAAAAGAACTGCTCACCCCTGCTCTTTTTAGCAAATTCAGGCTTTGATACAAAGCCGGTTATCTCAACAATTTCGGTGCTTTCCTTAACCGGAACCAGTTTTTCGTTAGTACGGCCGCCAAACACATTTACAATACGGTGGCGCTGATTGCCAGATGGCAGGTTAAACATTTCGCTGCCGTTATGGTACAGTATAAAACTGATATTGTGGTGCGCCATGGCTACACGCTCAAACTCATCTACAACATGGCGAAACTCTACCGTATCGCTTTTTAAAAAGTTGCGACGGGCAGGTATATTAAAAAACAGGTTTTTAACCGAAAATGCTGT
>JAZKDS010000082.1:3624-4488 GCA_040387455.1 Bacteroidota bacterium | reverse complement strand
AGAAGCAGGTAAAAACCTGACCGTAGGCATATTACAAGATGAATGCCGCCACAGCAATCGCCGCTTTTTTACTTATCATGAAAACCAACGCCCCTATATTATACTTAAATGGGCTGAAAGTGCCGATGGTTTTTTGAGTCCATCTTCAAGATTATTGGATCATTCGATTATTGGATCATTAGACAGTCCGAATGATGGATTGCTGAATGATTCGGTTAATGGATTCGATCAATCAAAAAATCAAAAAATCGAACCGGCAAATCATCCAATAATCGAACAATCGAGAAATCGAACAATCTATAACAAGGCTCCCGTCTGGATTACAAACCCGTACTCCAGGCAGCTGGTACACAAATGGCGTAGTGAGGAAGCCGCTATTTTAGTGGGAACGCAAACTGTGCTGGATGACAACCCACAGCTTGATGTAAGAACCTGGACGGGTACTAACCCTGTGCGCGTGGTGTTAGACCGCACCGGCCGCATTGATGATTACCATTACGTTAAAAATCAAAAAATTAAGACAATTGTGTTGACGGAAAACAACAATTTGACTAACTTAGATAACTTACTATATGAAGTAGTAGCTTTTAACCAAAACCTGCCGCAGGCCATTTGCAGTGTGCTGCACCGGCACGGGCTGCTTTCGGTTATTATTGAGGGAGGGCGCCAAACGCTGCAAACCTTTATAGACGCCAGTCTTTATGACGAAGCCCGCGTGTTTAAAGGTCCTGTTGTTTTTGGCAACGGCACACCGGCACCGCAATTTACCGGCCTCCTTACTAACAAAGAAACAATACTGGACGATGAACTCTTAATTTTCAGGAAGTATGATTAATACTATTATTTATTTGCACATGATTAAGT
>JAZKDS010000082.1:0-3614 GCA_040387455.1 Bacteroidota bacterium | reverse complement strand
TATTTTTGATATGGGCGATGTTTTTTTAAATAAGGATAAAGACGCTAAAGTGGATGCCCTTGCTAAAATAGGCATTATAGGGTGGAATGATGATCTTGAAAAACTGGAAAAAAAACTGGAAACCGGCAAAATAAATGAAGAGCAGTACCTGGAGGGTATTATGCCCTTTACTAATGGGGCATCTTTAGATGATATAAAAGATGCCTGGAATGCCGGTATTACTGACTTTCCGTTGTACAGGCTGGAGTTTTTACAAAAACTTACAGGTACCTATCGCCTGTTTTTGCTTAGTAACACCGACCCCATACACATAGAGAAATTTGAACAGGAAGCAGGCCCCTCTTTTTATAGTGACTTTTACCAATGCTTTGAAAAAGTGTACTTTAGCCATGAAATAGGCGTGCGTAAACCCGACGCCGAAGCTTTTAATTATGTAATTAATAAGCACGACATTCAGCCCAAGCGCACGCTTGTGGTAGATGATAAAAAGTTTAATACCGATGCCGCTGAAGCCCTTGGCTTCCAGGTATGGAACCTGCAAAAAGGTGAAGAAGACGTGGTAGATCTGTTTGAAAATAAGGTTTTAACGCTAGAATAGATGATAGTCACAGTCGCGGTTTCACTCCGCAGAAAGCCTCTTCCTGAATTCCGCAAGCGCTTTATAAAATAATTTGACCCTTCTGCTACTGCTACTATGCTTATCATATAAACCAGGATTCTTCATCATCACCAAAAGCTCTAAAACCTGTTCATCGGTTATATCTTTAAGCCACTTTTTAAAGTAATATTGCGATGCCGCTTCAACACCAGTAATGTTACGTGTAAGATAACAGTTTGACATATTAAATTGCAGGCATTGTTGCGGCGTGGCGTGGTCTTCAATTAAAAAGGCTGTGAAAGCAATACTAAGAAAGCCGCCGTTGCGATTGTGTATACAATATTCTACAGCGGTATCGCGGGCAGGATATCTAAAATCAGTACGGCTAAAACCTTTTTTAAAAACATAACCCCACATAGTGCTATCAAGCGCACCGGAATACACTTTACCATACACCCTTAAAAAATTATCAGGCAAGGCAGGCGCTTGTTTAATGGTTTTAGCCATGCTTCCACGCTCTGCCTTATTGGTTATACAATAGCCGCCAAGTTCAAAAAACAGGTAAATGCACGCCATAACAGCCAGCAGGATTATGGCGAAGCGTTTGAGTATTTTGAGGATTGTTTTCAAATATTATTTTTTCCAGATATTAAAATCGTTCCTAATGATATTGATAAGCACTACAACTGATTCCAGTTCATCGACACCTGGAAAATGCTTTAAATAACTCTCTGGATTACTATAATTTATATGGTTTTGCTTAGCTCCAGACCTGATAAAAATCTCATATTCGGCACCATCCATAATTGTTACATGCCTTACAATTGAATTATACTTTCCGTCTTCTACAATAATTTCAGAAGGAAATTCAAGCTTATAGGCTATTTTATCCTGATTGGGCATAACAAGTATATGGTCATTTAAAATATCGTTCCAGATGTAATTCAGGTCTTTGGATGATGTGATATCTGTTTTAGCATTCTTTCCGCCAACAAAATAATTATAAAGCTCAGCCTTCCACTTACCCTCTTCATATTCATAAAACCTGAAAACCGGAGCATAATTAGAAGTACCGCGGTCTTTGTACACCCGTATCTCCCTCACATAACTAAGGCTGTCCGGGAGGCCAATGGCTTTGTTAATGTCAGCAGGGGTTTGGCAAAAGGCAGTAGTTGAAATGAAGAATATAGTAATGAGAATGCTGTATTTCATAGTTAAGGAGATTAGCACTACAATAATACACAATTTTCCGTTCCGCTTAACTTCCTTACCTTTGCAGCCATATAATTTTGCATTGGAAAACGACACCTATAAAACCCTGGCCGCTCCCGGCGAAGAAACCCTGTTTAAAGAAAAGAACAGCAAATTCTTTGGCTATGCCTATCCCATAACTACCGAAGACGAGGTAAAACCCCTGCTGGCAGACCTCAGAAAGCGGCATTATGGTGCGGGTCACTTTTGTTATGCCTTTCAACTGGGCACAGCGCCTAATATAATATATCGGGCTAATGATGACGGCGAGCCAAACAACACAGCCGGCATGCCCATTTACGGACAAATACAAAGCTTTGGTGTCACAAATGTACTTGTAGTATCTATTAGGTATTTCGGAGGGGTAAAACTTGGCGTAGGCGGTCTTATATCAGCCTACCGTACCTCGGCACAAATGGCGCTGGAAGCTTCAGAGATTATAGACAAAACCATCGATGTGCAGTATACAGTAAAATTCGGTTACCAGGATATGAACAAGGTAATGCGAATCATCAAAGAAAAGAACCTAGATATTATATCCCAGCAAATGGAAAACGACTGCACCATAACTATAGCCACACGAAAAAAAAATGCCCCCATAGTACTTGAGGCATTTGAGGCGGTTTATAGTATTACAGTTAAATAGTTTCAGGCTTCAAGTTTTTTAACCGTTGAGTTCTTCAAACAACTTTAAAAAACAACCTTAAACCTTAAACTTGAAACTAAAATTTAAGCTTCTCTTTTATGTATTCAGGAGGCGAAACAGGCCTGCCGGTTTTCATATCTACAAACACTAACATAGAGTATCCGGTTGTTAATAACTCATTATTTTCATTGTAGATTTCGTAGTCAAATTCTATCTTAACACCGGCCTGTTTTTTGAGTATGGTTCGCACTGTTAACAAATCATCATATCGTGCCGGTTTTTTATAATTCATGGTTAGGCTAACCACAGGCAGCATTATACCGTCTTTCTCCATATCAGCATAGCTAACTCCAAGATTTCTAAGCCATTCCACACGCCCCATCTCAAAGTACTGTGCATAATTGCCATGGTAAACAACCCCCATCTGGTCGGTTTCGGCATAGCGGACGCGTACATTAAACTCGTTTTTTACTGTTAATTTTATGCTAATTTTAGTCTATTAATGCTTACAATTTTTTTTTATGAAAATCAATACACCCAAAGTTTTTTTTTGAGGAATTTTGTGTTCATATTTGCTCTCCCGAACCGGAATGTGTTCTAGGCATTCTGGTTGTAAGACAACCTTTATAATAAACAACTAATTATCAGGATATGACAAAAACTGCGCAATCGGTATGGGAAAACTGTCTGCTCTTCATAAAAGACAATATTCAGGATCAGGCCTACAAAACCTGGTTTGAACCTATCCGTGCGGTGGAGTTAACTGATAACGCTTTGTACATACAGGTACCCTCAAAATTCTTTTATGAATGGCTTGAAGAGCACTATGTAAAATTACTTAAGGTAGCCCTTACAAAAGAACTTGGCAACAGCGCAAAGTTACTTTATAAAATTAAGATGGAAAACACCTTTGGCAACAAACAGCCCTTTACAGAGCAGTTGCCAAGTGCACACCGTGCACCGGTAAAGCCACAGGAGGTAGATTTTCCGCTTCAAAATAAAAACCCGGAGCTTAAAAACCCATTTGTTATACCCGGCATCCGCAACCTTAAAATTGAGTCGCAACTTAATGCAAATTACAGCTTTGACAATTTTTTTGAAGGCGATTCAAACCGCCTT
>JAZKDS010000081.1:0-7080 GCA_040387455.1 Bacteroidota bacterium | reverse complement strand
AAACAGGTTTTTAATACCATCTGCAACATCTGTAACCGCAACTTCTATAAGTTCAAGGTCCATTTTACCGGCCTCAATTTTAGAAAGGTCAAGTATCTCATCTATAAGCCCTAATAAGCCGTTACCGGAACTTTGTATTACCTTGGCAAACTCAATTTGTTCGCCATTCATATTCATGTCGTTGTTTTCAGATAACAGCCTGCTCAACAGTAGTATTGAGTTAAGCGGCGTGCGCAGCTCATGCGACATGTTTGCCAAAAACTCTGATTTATAACGGGTTGTAAGCTCCAGGTCTTCCGATTTTTTCTGGATTTCCATATTGCGCTCTTCCAGCAAAGTGCTGCGTTCGGCAAGCTCTTCGTTAGTTTGCTGCAGTTCTTCCTGCTGCACCCTTAGCTCTTCTTCACTGGCCTGCAGTTTTTGAGTTTGCGCTTCCAGTTCAGCATTCATATTTTCAAGCTCACTGTGCTGTGACTGAAGCTCTTCACTCTGTGCCTGGGTTTCCTGCAACAGCTCCTGCACACGTTTCCTGCTTTCTGCCGATCTTAGGGCGATACCAATGTTATGGGAAGCCGTTTCTATAAAATCTTTTACTCTTGCCGAATATTCTTTTACCGATGCCAGCTCTGCAACACCTTCAAGTTTAGTATCAATTAATGGTATGGCAATAATATGCGCAGGCTTAACCTCGCCTAATGCATAGGATATCTTAATGCTATCTGCCTGTAACGCCTTAACTTCAAGCATTTTACCCGAAGCAGCTGCCTGACCGGTAAGGCCATCGCCTATTTTTATAAATTCGCGGCTTTTATCGGCAACATATCCAAATCCAGAAACCAGCATAAGGTCTTCTCCTTCAGTTATATACAATACGCCTGCACTGCTGCCAGTATATTTTGCCAGGTATTCTATAATATCGGTGGTAAGATGTTTAATGCTTTTTTCGCCAAGCATTACATCATTAAGCCCCGCTATACCGGTTTGTTTCCATTCATTATCTGATAACGATTTAAAAGAAACACCTAACGATTGGGCCATGTTGTTTAAAGAACCGCCTATACTGCCCAGCGCATCGCTTTCGCTCTGGTCAATCCTTATTTCATAATTACCATCTGATATTTCTTTAGAAACCCCACTAATAAGCCTGATTCTTTCGGCAGTTTCTTCATCTTTCTTTTCCAGTTCAAGGTATAATTTAGCACGTTCGCTGTAATCGGTAAGTATTTTTGAAAAATAAAAGCCTGTGATTAACAACGATATAAGTGCGGCAGCAACAATAAGTATAGTGCTGTATGTGCCATAAGAATTTGAAGTTTCTATGCGCACCTCAAGCAGTGCCCTTTCTTCCTTTTCCATCCGCCTTAAAATTTCACGAATATCATTCATTATACGGCGCCCTCTCAAAATATCTTCAGCTAACGAAAGCTTACCTGCCTTACGCTCCTTTACCCTGTCTTCCAGGTATTTAAACAAATCTTCCTTCATAGGCCTGAGTTGCTTTAATATTTTTTGCTGAATGTCGTTATCCCGGGTAAGCACCTCCACCTCATTCAAATAAGATTCACTTAGCTCAAGGCCATCGTTATATTGGCTAAGAAATTCATCACCTCCCGTAAGGAGGTAGCCTCTCATACCCGTTTGGGCATCTACCATAGCAGCCTGTGTACCATTTAAGTTGTAAATAACCTGCTGGGTATGGTTTACCCACTCATTACTACTTAAAAGACTCCTGATGCTTAAAAATGAGGCCACTGAACTAATGGCAAGTATCAGGAACGAAACACCAAAACCAAAAAATAAATTTCTTTTAAAATTGTTGCTGTTCATATATTATAACTGATTATTAGTATTTTGAATTGGTAAAATCAATATAAAGCTTGCGCCGTTGCCCTTTGTGCTTTTTGCGGTAATAAGGCCATTGTGTTTCTCTACAATTTTTTTTGCAATGGCAAGCCCTATACCCGTGCCTTCATAAACCTTTTTGTCATTAAGGCTCTGAAAAATCACAAAAATCTTGTCGAGGTATATTTCTTCAAAGCCTATACCGTTGTCTTTTACAGTAATACGGCAATACGTACCTTCTTTATTAACCGGAGCGTCAAAGTTTTTTTCTAATATAGGTTCCCAGCTTAGCTGAATGAGCGGCTGCACATCTTCTCTCGAAAATTTAAGTGAGTTACCCACAAGGTTTTGAAACACCTGCCTTAACTGGCTGGGAACCCCTGTAATTACTGGCAAATTGCAAATTTCAATTTTAGCCTTTTTTTGTTCTATCCTAAAGTCATAGTCGGTAATAATATCGGCCACAAGCTTGTTAAGGTCAACTTCTTCTGGCACCACATTACTCGAAAGCCTTGAATAATCAAGCAAATCAGTAATAAGCCTCGACATGCGTTCTGAAGCCCTGATGGTACGCCCGGAATAATCCATAGCCTTCTCATCATCAACAAGATAGCGCTCCTGTAATATTTTAGTAAACATTTCAATTTTGCGCAATGGCTCTTTTAAATCATGAGATACCACCCACGAAAATTGCTGCAGCTCATGGTTACGCATCTCGAGCTCCTCATTTTTTTGGGTAAGCTCTCTGGTACGCTCCATTACCTTAATTTCAAGGTTTTCCTGTGCTTCTTTTCTAATTTCAACCTCCTTGGTAAGCAGGTCGCGCACGTTTCTGAGCTCATTTTTCTGCTCATACAACTTAAGAAACGTTTTAACCTTAAGTATAAGTAAATCAGGATCTACGGGTTTGGTAACATAGTCTACCGCCCCAGTTTCGTAGCCTCTTGATATGTATTTTTTTTCTTTGTTTATTGCCGAAAGGAATATTACGGGTATATCTTTAGTACGGCTGCTGCCTGCCAGTGCCTCGGCCACCTCAAAACCATCCATTCCGGGCATTTGCACGTCAAGGATTATCAGCGAATAGCTTTTTTTGAGGATTTTAAGCAACGCTTCCTCGCCGGATGCCGCAGCGTCTGATTGCAGGCCGTGCAGTTCCAGTATTTTTTTTAAGGGTATGATATTCTCCCTCTGATCATCAACAATCAGTATCATATCGATTTGTAAGCATTTGGTTTAAAAAGCTTTACCATAAAGCTAATACAGAAAGTAGGGGCTAAAAACAACACTACGGCGTCCTGCCAGTAAGCAGCCACACCGATAGTAAGCCCTATAGATTTAAGGCTTGAAGTATATGTTCCGTCTATTTTTTTACCCACAACCCAAAAGTAAAGAAATAAATGTTAAGGGTTTGTTAATACTTAGGTAACAAGAGGCTTACACACCAAAAAAACGGTCTAAAGTTCACTTCATATTAGGTACAGATTGTGACCTGTACCTTATGAAAAATCTGACGAACGCCCACTTTATAAAATAACCTCTTAAAAATAAGTACGTTATACTTTAGAAGCCGCCTTCATCAGCAGTGCTTTAGTAGCGGCAATACCCGCCTCTTCGCTTAGCCTGCTGCCTTCATACTCTATACCTATATGGCCAGTGTAGCCAGCATCCTTAACAATCCTGAGCATTTTTACATAATCAATGGTAGTTTCGTTGCCATCTGCATCAAAATCAAAGGTTTTGGCGCTAACACCATGTGCAAAAGGCATCAGTTCCAGCACTCCTTTATACTTGTCATACTCATCAATACAAGGCGTTCCCCAGCGCTCTCCACCCTCGCGCTTTACGCAAAAGTTGCCAAAATCAGGCAGTGTACCGCAGTTTTTAAGGCCTATTGTCCGTATTACATCCGTTAGTTTACCCGCATCAGACGATAGCCCGCCGTGGTTTTCTACGATCACGTTTATCTTACTTTTAGCCGCATACTGCGCCAATCGGCCCAACCCGTCTATTGATGATGCCTTCCATTTTTCAAAGTCATCTTCAACACCCGTACCAAAAAGATTTACCCGTATAGACCTACAGCCCAACTCTTTAGCAGCATCTACCCATTTAGAATGTTTGGCAATGGCATCATCGCGATCTTCTTTTTTAAGGGCAGCGAGCTCACCTTCGCCATCAATCATTATCAGTACATTGGTTACGCCCTCATCTTTACTCCTGGCTTTCAGCGTTTTAATTAAATTGTCAAAGCCATTCTTTTCAATCTCGCCATTATACAGCTGATTAACGTACTCAACCGCCTCAAAACCAAGCAATTTGGCTTTCTTGGCAAAGTCAAGCGGGTCAAGCTGTTTATCCCAAATGGCTTTGTGTAACGACCATTGTGCCAACGAAAGCTTAAAGAACGGCTTGTTAACAGGCTCATTTACAAAGTGTTCTACCACCGAAGCCAATGGTCCCGATAAACTCAGCGCTAAGCCAGCCGTACCTGTATTTTTAATAAAAAGTCTTCTATCCATTATATTTTTGTATCTTGAATATCAATTAATTAACGATGGTCTGTATATACATTTCCCTCCCAAACGTTTGCAAGTACCTCACGCTCAGCAGCTGATAAAGCTTTAGCATTTGCCGCCGCCAGTGCATCATCAAGCTGCTGGCCGGTTCTGATGCCCACCACAGCGGTAGTAATTGCTTTATTATCAATTACATAACGCATGGCTGTAGTACCTAAAGTCCTTTCGGCATGTCTGTTTATTTCTTTCTGAATATCAGCCACTTGCGATTCCGGAAGGCCTAAATATTCTTTAGCCGGCTTACCCGCAAGCAGCCCCGAAGCTACCGTACCACGTGCCAAAACACCTATACCATTATCCTGCAGCACGCCGAGTGTAGCCTCTTCAGGGCGTCTGTCCAGCAGGCTATACTGCGTCATAACTACAACAATATTAGAACGTTGCACATACTCCCGTATTACATTAGGCCGTATGGATGACAGCCCGTATGCCCTTATTTTACCCACATCTACCAGGCGTTCAAAAGCCTCAATAACCTCATCTATAGGGTCTTCCATGGTGCCGCCATGCAGTAGGTACATATCTATATAATCGGTCTGCAAACGGCGCAGGCTATCGTCAACAGCCTGTAAAATATGGGCTTTCCGCGGATTCCAGTCCCAGCCGGAGCCATCTGCACGCCACTTGTTGCCCACCTTAGTGCTTATCAAAACATCCTGCCTGCTGCCCTTTAACGCATTACCTAACACGCTTTCATTCAAGCCTTTATCATACAGGTCAGCCGTATCAAAAAGGTTGATACCACCGGCTATTGCTTTGGTTATAAGGCTTTTATTATCAGGGGTTTCCGCTTTAAGCGACATGCAGCCAAAGCTTACTTCGCTTATCCTGAAACCATTTTTAAGTGTTTTGTAACGCATCAAAATTTTGTTTGTAACAAATATATTGATTTTTTAGAATCGAAAATGATATTCACAAACCCTTACTTTTCTTACAAACCAAACCTAAAAAGTGCTTAACTTTTCACATTCGGACTTCAGAATCGGCTATTTTTTCACGTTAAAACAGGTCGTTAAAAAGTGTATTGAGTAAATTGGACAAGTAGAAAAAATTTTCAGGGCATAAAAAAATCACCAACCCCTTTTTAGTGTTTCCCTAAAAAAACGCAAGTGATTTTTTTTACGATATATCGTAATTTTTGTGTTTGGGTTTTAGCCCATCCTAAAATCCAAAAGTGAAAAGTTACGGTTTTTCAATCCGGTCCCTTACATATTCAATCTGGGTTTTGCCATGGGCAGACGGACGGCCAAAACTGTCCAGGTTTACCATGGTAATATTATCTACCGTAATAATTTTTTCCTGAGTCATTTTATTGCGCACCTCGCTGCGCAATACTATAGAGGTCTTGCCAAATTTTACCACATCAATACCAATTTCAATGATATCGCCCTGGCGTGCCGAGGCCATAAAATTGATCTCGCTCATGTGTTTTGTTACAATACGCTGGTTTTCAAGCTGAATTATAGAATATAAAGCGGCTTCTTCGTCAATCCAGGCTAAAAGCTTGCCGCCAAAAAGTGTACTGTTCGGGTTAAGGTCTTCGGGTTTTACCCATTTCCTTGTATGAAATCTCATAACTTGTGTTTTTGCAGTGCCAAAGTTACAATATCTGCGTGGTCAAATGCCATTTCTGGCAAGGTTTTAATCATAAACCATTGCGCTTCCTCGGCATCGTCTGCGCCTACAGCCACGGCATCATCGGGTGCAAACCCCGTATAAGCAACAGATACCATGTGGCCCCTTGGGTCGCGCCCCGGTTTACCAAAAGCCCCCAGCTGCTCCATGTTGTTAAGTATCAGGCCGGTTTCTTCCTCAAGCTCGCGGGCAGCCGCAATGGGCAGGTCTTCGTTTTCATCTACAAAACCACCGGGCAGGGCCCATTTGCCCTTATCAGGGTCGTTTTTACGCTTAATGAAAAGTATATGGTTTTCGCCGTCAATCTTTTTAAAGACAACGGCATCGGTAGTCACAAATATTTTTGATGTCCTCATAGTTAATTAAAAATCTTTACCAGCATTTCTTTCAGCAGGTCGTGCTGCGGTATGGCATTAGCCCCTACCCCTTTACTTTTTACATCTATATCGCGCAGGGTTGCCACAATGGCGCTTACCTTTTTCATGGGGTAGTTGCGCAGGGCAATATCATAATCTTTAACAAAATAAGGGTTTACCCTAAGCATTTTAGCCACGTTGGCCGGGTTTTTATCCTTTAACCCATGGTACTGCAACAACTGCGAAAAGAACCCAAACACAAGCCCCACCGTTACTACCAGCGGGTTATCTTTAGGATTATTAGCAAAGTAACTGGCTATTTTATATGCCTTTAGCTGGTCTTTTTCGCCTATGGCCTTGCGCAGCTCAAACACGTTGTAATCTTTGCTAATACCTATATTATCTTCTATAACCTTTGGGGTAATGGTACTGCCATCGGGTAATATAATAGCCAGCTTATCAAGCTCATTGCTAATCTTGCCCAGGTCGTTACCTAAAAACTCTACCAGCATGGCGGCAGCCTTGGGCTCAATGCTGTAGCCTTTACCGCTCAGTACGCGCTTTATCCAGTCGGCCACCTGGTTTTCGTAGAGTTTTTTACTTTCAAAAACCACCCCTGCCTTGTCAAGCAGCTTGGTCACTTTTTTGCGCTTGTCAAGGGTTTTATA
>JAZKDS010000080.1:0-18034 GCA_040387455.1 Bacteroidota bacterium | reverse complement strand
GCCTGGGGCTTTTGCCTTGCAATTTGCTGCGACTGCGCTGTGTTAAGCACGGCATAGGTAGCATGGGTAACAGCTTTTGCACTGTTGCCTTTGTTTAAATTACCCACTGTAAAGGGCGCATAGGGTGTAAAGGTAGTTTTGGCCTTAACCAGGTCATTTACCTTTGCCGCTACGCGACGCTGTCCGTAAAAAGTTATGGCGCTTAACAGCGCCATAAAAAGTATAATTTTTTTCATTCAGATATTTTATAATATATACGCTAAAAGCCGCTTACAGGCTCTTAAGGTCTTTAATAACTTTAAAAGCAAGGTCTACCTCCTGCTCGCTTACTAATATGGTAAACTCATAAGATGTAGAAATAACCTCGTTAATGATTATGCCTTCCCATGCCAGCCTCTGGAAGATGTAGTAATATACACCCGGTGTTGTAATGTTATCTTTTGGTAATTTTACTGTAATACTCGCCAGGCTGTCGGTACGTTCTATTTGTTTTTCGTCATGAAAAAGACGGTCTACCACGTGGCTCATGCTGCTGCTTACCACAATGTTGGTTTCGTTTACACCGCGCGATGATGTATAAAATACCTCAGGGTTAGCGTTAATGCTTTGTATCAGTTCTGCCTGTTTGTTTAGTATGGTATCGCTCACGGCAAAGGTGTAGTCGGTTAAAGATGAGCGCACTGTAATTTCACCAATACCTTTAAGCACTTTTACAATTTTGTGGTTTACCCTAAAATCAAGGTCTTCACTCAGTCTTTTAAGAGACATTACCACGGCACCCTGTTTAACGTCCTTACCAAGCTCCTGCTCCAGTTCGGGCATCATGTTGCGCGCAAGCGAGGTAAGGTTAATAATGCCCTGCGAAAGCGCACTTAATAGAAATGGCTTGGTTTTAATGTAGTGTTCAACTACAGATGAAATGGTTTTCATAGCGTAAAAGGTTGTGTTTGTTGTTGTTTAGTAACGCAAATATACAAAAGTAAACAGATTGTTAAATATATAACAAATTAAAAATGATAAAATGCGTCCTCTAAATGTTCTATTTGCCAGCCTTTTGCGCTCTTATGAATGGCTATAATATCAAACCTTGCTTCAAGATCAAGGTCATTTTGAATAATATACTCGTTTACAGCCTTAACCATAAGCTGCATCTTTTTTGGCTTCACAAAATCTTGTGGCAGGCCAAATTCTATAGTAGTGCGGGTCTTAACTTCAACTACGGCAAGCACATTACCTTTTTGCGCCAAAATATCTATTTCGGCCTTGTCATACACATAATTTTTCTGCAAAATGGTATAGCCGGCCTTTACCAAAAATTCGGCGGCCTGCTTTTCTCCCTCTTTGCCTAAATCATTATGCTCTGCCATATTTAATCAAAGGTAAGTGCAGTACCCTCGGCAGTAACATCAAGGGTTACCTGTTTGCCAAAGATAAGTGCACGGTTATCAGTAATATGCCCGGCAGGGAAGTTAAAGCAAATGGGAATTTTGTACTCTTTGGTAATGTCCTGTATTATTTGCAGGGCATCGTGGCCCCAGGGCACATCATTATCGCGCATCTTGGTCATGGCGCCTACAACAATGCCTTTCACATTTTTAAAATAGTCGTTACGCTTAAGGTTTATCATCATACGGTCTATATGGTACAGGTATTCGTCAAGGTCTTCTATAAAGATAATCTTGCCTTTATAATCAGCCTCAGACGCTGAACCCATTATACTGTATAGTACCGAAAGGTTTCCGCCAATAAGCTCGCCGGTGGCCTTGCCTGTTTTGTTATAAGCATGGGCAGGAATGGTATAGCTAATATCGTTGCCAAAAAGCGCCTTTTTAAAACTGTCTATAGCCTCGGGCGTAGCGCGCGATACACTTATGGCTACAATGCCGTGTATGGTGGCAATATCAAAATTATTGATGTGGCTGTGCAGTACCGTGGCATCGCTAAAGCCCACTATCCATTTAGGATGCGCCTTAAACTTAGTAAAATCAAGCCGGTCAATCATGCGTACTGTGCCATAACCGCCCTTGGCGCACCATATTGCTTTTACAGATGGGTTATCCATCATCTCCTGAAAATCAGTAGCGCGCTGCCAGTCGGCACCGGCCAGTTGATTTTCTTCCTTGCCAATGGTTTTTCCTAAAATAACAGTAAGCCCCCAGCCTTTAAGCAATGCCACAGCCGGATCTACCGATTCGCCTGCCACCTTGCGTGCCGTGGCTACAATAGCAACGGTATCGCCCTTAGTAAGGTAAGGCGGCATTTTTACTGCTTTTTGGGCATACAAAGGCGCAATAGCCAGTAATAGGACAAGGATAAAGGTAGTTTTGCTTTGCATGTTTGTTTTTTAGGGTTATAACAAACATAAGCAATTTTTTTTGCGTGATAAAGCCTTACTTTATGAAAACTGGCGCGCTATCCAGGCAAAAAATCCTCTCTTAGCCTTAGGCTTATCTTTAAGGGTATTTTCGTTCATGGCATAATAATCGTTTTTGTTGATATCCTTGTTATAGGTACAACGGCTCAGCCTGAATTTAAGCGGCTTTTCTTCACCATTTTCCCATCCGGAAAATTCCATGCCCCGGCTGCTCAGGTTTTTGGGAATGGTGAAAGCATATAGCGTATCGTTTATTTTAGCCGAAAAGCCCATGCTATAGCTCTTGCTGCCTGAATTTACTTTATAAAACGGATAAGGCTTATCTGTACTTACATACACCGTTTTATATACCACCGGCTTACCGTTTTTAAAGGCATTGCGGGACTTTTCGGGTCTGTAACCACAGGGCATATCAAGGTTTACACGCGTATTACCCGATGCGCTTACTGGTACTTTAAACACATAATACTTGCCTGTAGGATCAATTTCTATAGCAATATTGGTATCCTTCCATTTTACGTTATCACCATATTCATTACCCGGCAGCCATATGCTCATGTTAGGGTCGGGCGTGCCGGTAATAGGCACCATAACGGTAAACAAACCATCGTCGCTCTCGCCTCCTTTAATGTCAATCATACCCCATGATTTCAGCACATTACCATTAATATCAACACCATAACGGTTGTTCTTTATCATCTCTTCTGATGAAAAACTTGTTGTAATAACCGGGCGCAGTGGGTTGCCGGTCCTGGCCCTAAAGTTGCCGGCCTTTACTATTACGCCATTCCCTGCCGTATAGACAAACTCATAATCAGGATGGTAACCGCATCCGGCCATCTTTCTGCCATTTACAGTTACACAGCGCTTTTGCTTATCGTTAACTTCGGGTTTCCCATGGCTTATCCTTTTAGATTCCACCTTGCTGTTTACATAAGGGTTAAGCTGCTTAATGTAAGCCTCTACGGTTTGTGCCCGCCTTAGCGCAAGTGTATCATTATAAGTATCAGTGCCCTTATCATCAGTAAAGCCTTGTATTTCAAAATTATACAACGAATAATATTTTATCTCGGCATAGGTGCTGTCTAAAACTGCCTTAGCCTCATTGGTAAGCGCGTAGCTGTCAAAATCAAAATAAACAGTGGTGTACTGGGCGCGTGCCACACCGCACAGCATCAGTATAATAAGGAGTACTTTTTTCATGGTGTCATTGTTTTTTAGTAAAGATGCGGCAGGTATAGTAAAGGGTTGGAACGGTTTGAAAAAAACTTTGCGGCTAAGAACCTCAGTGCCTTTGCACCTCAGTACCTTTTCCCGAAATTTTCGTAACTTTGCACCGTAAATCTCAAAAAAGAACCATGTTACAAGACCCGAAACGCTATACCGTTACCGCTGCATTGCCTTATACCAATGGCCCCATACACATAGGCCACCTGGCCGGCGTTTATGTGCCATCAGATATTTACAGCCGCTACCTGAGGCTTCAGGGTCGCGATGTAGCCTTTATCTGCGGAAGCGATGAGCACGGTGTGGCCATCTCTATGAAGGCTAAAAAAGAGGGCATTACACCTCAGCAGGTTATTGATAAATACCATGCTATCATTAAACAAAGCTTTCAGGATTTCGGGATTTCGTTTGATAATTACTCTCGCACATCGGCTAAGGTGCACCACGATACGGCATCAGAATTCTTCAGGAAGCTGTATGCCGAAGGCAAGTTTATAGAAGAGGTTACCGAGCAACTGTATGATGCCAAGGCAGATCAGTTTCTTGCAGACCGCTTTGTTACAGGCACTTGCCCAAAATGTGGCAATACAGAGGCCTATGGCGATCAGTGTGAGAACTGCGGATCAAGCCTTAACGCTACCGACCTGATTAACCCAAAAAGCACCATAACCGGCACAACGCCAATACTTAAGAGTACTAAACACTGGTTTTTACCATTAGATCAATATGATGCATTCCTGCGCGAATGGGTGCTGGAAGGCCATAAAAACGACTGGAAACCCAATGTTTTTGGGCAGGTTAAGTCATGGCTGGACGATGGACTTAAGCCCCGTGCCGTAACCCGCGACCTCGACTGGGGCATACCCGTACCGGTTGAAGGTGCCGAAGGCAAGGTATTATATGTATGGTTTGATGCTCCAATAGGCTATATATCAAGCACTAAAGAGTGGGCAGCCCGCGAAGGTAAAGACTGGGAGCCCTACTGGAAAAGCAACGATACCAAGCTGGTGCATTTTATAGGCAAGGATAACATTGTGTTCCATTGCATTATATTCCCGGCCATGCTTAAGGCAGAGGGCACCTACATTATGCCTGACAATGTGCCTGCAAATGAGTTCCTTAACCTTGAGGGCAACAAGCTGAGTACCTCTAAAAACTGGGCAGTTTGGCTGCACGAATACCTTGAAGATTTCCCGGGGCAGCAGGATGTACTGCGCTATGCGCTAACGTCTAACGCGCCCGAAACTAAAGACAACGACTTTACCTGGAAGGATTTCCAGGCCCGTAATAACAACGAGCTGGTGGCCATTTTTGGTAACTTTATCAACCGCGTTGTGGTGCTTACTAATAAGTATTATGAAGGCGCAGTGCCTGAACCACAAAACTTTAGCGATGTAGATACCGCTACTTTAACCGAAATGCGCGCCTATCCTGCGGTAATTGCCAGCAGTATTGAGCGTTACCGTTTCCGTGAGGCGTTGGTAGAACTTATGAACCTTGCCCGCCTGGGTAACAAGTACCTAGCCGACGAAGAGCCCTGGAAGGTTATTAAAGACAATCCGGAGCGTGTACAGACCCAAATGTTTGTAGCACTGCAAATTGCAACGGCACTTGCCGTGCTTTGTGAGCCATTTTTACCATTTACCGCTTCAAAACTTAAGGGTATCCTTAACATAGGCCATGGCAATCAGTCACTTAGCGCAGGTATTATTGACGAGCGCCTTGGCGTTAGCAATGCTATTGCTGGAGCCGATGTACATGCCGCCGATGCCTCTCAGGTATTAGGATGGAATGATATCAACCTGAAAACCATCCTATTGGCACCAAACCATGTAATAGGCCAGGCTGAACTGCTTTTTGCCAAGATTGAAGACGATGCCATACAAAAACAGGTTGATAAACTTGAAGCGACAAAAACTGCTAATATGATTGAAAACAAGGTAGTTGTACCACAAAAAGACCTGATTCAGTATGATGATTTTGCCAAGATGGACATCCGTACGGGTACCATTCTGGAGGCAGAGAAGATGCCAAAGGCCAACAAACTGCTTGTGCTTAAGATAGATACAGGTATTGATGTGCGCACTATTGTGAGCGGCATTGCCGAAAGCTTTGATCCTAAAGATATTATAGGTAAGCGTGTTACCGTCTTGGTTAACCTTGCACCCCGCAACCTGCGTGGTGTAGAGAGCCAGGGCATGATATTAATGACCCAAAGCCCAGACGGCAAACTGGTGTTTGTTAATCCCGACACAGAGGGTGTAGACAATGGCGAAATGATAAGCTAAATCTTACAGATTATATATTTAAAGGAGGCCTTCAAGCCTCCTTTTTTGTATTCAATTTCTTACGTTAATTGTGTAAAAAGTGCTTAACTTTTCACAATTGGAGTTCAGAATCGCTTAAAAATGTAAAAGTGAGCCAAAGGTCAAAAATCATAAAGTTTAAAAGTTGCCATAGCCTTGTTTTTCCATGTCGACGATAGGAGACATCTCAGTCATTGTTATACAGTTTTCCATTTTGATTTTATAACTCCTGACATTAAAAACTTTCCATTTATTACGTACCTTTAGTATAATGAAAACCCAATACTTTCTTTTCGGCATAGCCATCATAATACTCATTGCTGTTTTGGCCGACCTCTACCTGTGGTTTGACGCCATTGGCAACAGCCCCGATAACTTTGAGTATGCCCGCGATAATTATTACCTAACCCATTACCCCGCTTCATGGCGCAATGCCCGCTGGCTTACCGCCGGCAGCATACTACTGCTTACATTATGTGGGTTTATATTCTTGAACCTGCGCAAAAGCAGCCGGGGCATGAGGGTAACCGCATCGGTACTCGGGCTGTTATGTGCGGTGCTGCTCATCTGGAAGCTTTTTTCGCTCATGTAGTTTAATATACGTCACACTTTCGCCTTCATGAATCCTGAGCTTTATGGCCTTGATACTTTTGACCTTTGACTTAATGATGTAACTTTGCCCCATGGCAACTAAATTAGACCTGGCCACCTGGCCCCGCAAAGAACATTTTGAATTTTTCAGCAAATTTGAAGAGCCTTTTTTTGGCGTAGTAGCCACTGTAGACTGCACCAAAGCCTATGCCGCGGCAAAGCAACAGGGCGTTTCGTTCTTTTTGTACTACCTGCACAAAACACTGGCGGCGGTAAACAGCATTGAAAACTTTAAGTACCGTATTGTTGATGGCGAAATATGGGTGCGCAACACCATAGATGTATCGTGTACCGTAATGCGCGACGATACCACCTTTGGGTTCTCGTACATGCCCTACCACCCCGATTTAGCCTCTTTTATTGCCGGTGCCAAAACAGAAATTGAGCGCGTGCGCAACACCCCCGGGCTTATAACCCGAACGTTTGATATGGATAACCTTATCCATTTCTCAGCACTGCCGTGGGTAAACTTTACATCGCTCTCTCATGCGCGCAGCTTTACCTTTCCGGACAGCTGCCCAAAAATATCTATCGGAAAAATGATGACAGATGCAGCCGGTACACGCACCATGGCGGTATCGGTACACGTGCACCACGGCCTTATGGACGGTTACCATACCGGCTTGTTTTTTGAAGCCCTGCAACGCGAAATGGATGGTTTGTAGAATTTTAGAAAGTAGATTTCAGATTTCAGAATAAGTTTCACTCATAATTGCTTTGCAGGCTATTCGCCGTCAGACGAAAAATTCTGTGCACTCTCAACAGCATAACGTCAAAACTCTCCGTGTATCTCTGTGATTCCTCTGCGCATCTCTGTGATACAACCTTGACTCTTTGCGAATCTTTGTGCCTTCTTTGCGCATCTTAGTGAATAGAATTCATGAAAATTCGGAAAATTCGTATCAAACAACATTCGCCATCAGGCGAAAAACTCTAATCACTCTCACCAATTAAAACTCCGTGTACCTCTGTGCCTGCTCTGTGAAACTCTGTGGTACAACCTCAAATCTTTGCAGTATTGGCAAGACGCATTCAATACGTCTCTACTATACCTCCACAATAAGTTTATACCCCTTGCCGTGAATACTCACAATTTGGATAGCCGGATCGCCCTGTAGTTTTTTGCGCAGCTTAGAAATAAACATATCAAGGCTGCGGCCCACAATAACACCCTCGTCTTCCCAAACCTCTTTTTGCAGGCGCTCACGCGGCACCTCTTCATTTATGCATTGTGCAAAAATGCGCAGTACCTGTGTTTCCTTTCCGGTTAGCGTAATATATTCCTGTTGTATTTTAAGCTTTTGCAGCTGCGGATAAAATGCCGCACGGCCTATCATAATATTGCCCGTTGCTGTAGTTGTTGGCGTAAGAACATCCGGCACTTTCTTTTTAGAGAATGCACGCCATCCTAAAAAGAAAAACACAGGCACCATACCCGCCGAAAGCCAGGCCACATTAGTTTTTTTATCAAAGCTTACGGTTATATAGTAAAGCCCTTGGGGCAGCCTGCGGCCCATACAGGGCGGCATCTCATCCTGCGGCAACAGCGTGCTGTAGGCATACTGTATACTATCGTCGGCACTGCTATGCACCTCCACAATGTAGTGTGGCGGCAGCAGGCCGGCTTTTTCTTCTTTGGCAATAATATCTATCAGCGCATCAGGGTTTAGGGCTACAGGTTTTTCAAGGCGAATCTCAAATTTTCCGGCAGCAACCTCTTTTACCGGCAGCACCCGCGATGTACTGTCGCCACTGGCCAATAGCAGCTTGTGGCCTATGCGCCGCATCGAAATTATTTGGTGCGCATCAGCAGTGGTAAGGCCATCGGCCACCGTAAAAGCCGAGAGCGACATCACCCCGCAGGCCAGCAGTATGTATACATATTTTAGCATGCCTAAAAATACTACTTTACAGCGTTTTACAACACCCAAATATCAAATTTTACATTTGTTTACAATTGTTTTACGACATTTTATAAGACTTTAAACCAGGCACATACAGCTTCTAGTTGAGAAGGGAGATTGCAGGACTTAGATTTCAGAATTCAGAATGGCTTCAGTCATAATTGCTTTGCGAATCTTTGTGCCTGCTCTGCGAATCTTAGTGAAATAGAATTCGTGAAAATTCGTGTCTAAAAGCTTTCGCCGTCAGGCGGAAACCTCTGCGCTCTCAGTAAATTAAATACTCCGTGTGTCTCTGTGATTCCTCTGTGCATCTCTGTGGTACAACTTTAACTCTTTGCGAATCTTTGTGCCTTCTTTGCGCATCTTAGTGAAATATAATTAAAATTTGTGTCTTCCTTTCACCGCTAGGCATACCATCAACAGATTGATAATCAATGCCTCACTACACAAAAACAAAAGCCCCTTAAAAAGGAGCTTGCATCTATAAAAAATTGGACTTGTATTACATCACGTTAACAATCATCAACAGGATGTTAACCACCACACTTACAATAAGCAGGTTAAACACCAGCTTAGGCGATTGCTGCGCCAGTACCGCGCCGTTAAACCCGCTGCAAAGTATTACTGTAAAAAACAGCTGCACCATTTGCGCGGGGCTGGTGCCATTCATTAGTATTGTCATTGCGGTCAGGCCGCCTATGCAGCTTTGTACCATTACACTAAGGGTGGTAAAACCCATAAAACCGCGTTTATAATTTTGATAAAGATTTTGATAAGTGCTCATAACCATAACATTTAATATTATGAGTCAAAATTACCCCACACAAAAGGGTAAACACATGATATTTATCATGTTGCCATAATTATTTTAGGTGTAAATAATATGGAATGTTTTTAATTATTGAGTAGAACCTACCCATACAGCTCCCGCGCTGTGCGGTAGGTATTGGCATGCGCCTCAATAATGGTTTTAATATCGGGGCTATAGCCGCCACCCATGCTGCACTGCACCGGTATGCCCAGGCTATGGCACAGGGTTAGTACAAATACGTCGCGCTGTTTGCAGCCCGCAAGCGTACAGCCCAGCTTGCCCAGTTTATCAGATGCCAATATATCTACCCCGCTCAGGTAAAAGATAAAATCGGGCTTCTCAGCTTCAATAAGTTTAGGAAGTATGTCTTGTAGCACTGCAAGGTATTCGGCGTCCCCTATGCCGTCTTTTAAAGCAATATCAAGATCAGAAACCTCCTTTTTAAACGGGTAGTTGCCTTGCCCGTGCATCGAAAAGGTAAACACACGGCTGTCATTGGCAAAAATTTCGGCTGTGCCGTTGCCCTGATGCACATCAAGGTCTACAATCAGTATTTTTTTGGCCAGGTTTTTATCCAGTAGATAGCGCGCGGCAATGGCCTGGTCGTTCAGCAGGCAAAAGGCCTCACCGTGGGTGCTGTAGGCGTGGTGGGTACCACCGGCAATATTAAAGGCAATACCGGTTTGCAGGGCCTTTTCGGCGCCCATAATAGTGCCCTGGGCAATGCGCAGCTCCCGCTCTACCAGCACTTCCGAAAGCGGAAAACCCGTTTTGCGTACCGCGCGGGCATCTACAGTAAGGTTAAGCAAATCATCTACATAATTTTTATCATGCACCGCTAGCACATGTGCCATATCGGGCAGGCCGGGCACAAAAATGTCGGCCTCTGTTACCGTGCCTTCATAGAGCAGCTGTTGCGGAAGCAGTTCATACTTTACCATCGGGAAACGGTGCCCCTCCGGCAATGAGTGTTTGTATATGGGGTGGTACGCTATAGGGAACATTTTTTACTTATAGAGTGCTCTTTGTCATTCCGAACGAAGCTTTAGCGGAGTTGAGGAATCTTTTATTGATAGTTGAGATTCCTCCTTCTTCGGAATGACAAACGCAGTAAACAAAAAACTATTTCCCCGGAAACTCAGCCTTCCTTTTTTCAAGAAATGCCGTAGTACCTTCCTTAAAATCTTCAGTACCGAATGATTCGCCAAAACCGCGAACCTCTTCGTTATAGCCATCGGCGTTAAAGCCTGCATTGATGGCTTTAATGGCCGTGGCAATAGCCACAGGCGAGTTCTTTATTATTTTAGCAGCGATGCCTTTGGTAAAGTCCAACAGCTCCGCTTGCGGCACCACGTGGTTTACAAGCCCCCATGCCAAGGCATCCTGGGCGGTTACCATACCGGCCGTCATAATCATTTCCATAGCACGGCCTTTGCCAATGAGCTGCGGCAGGCGCTGCGTGCCGCCATACCCCGGAATAACCCCTAACGAAACCTCTGGCAGGCCCATCCTGGCGTTATCGCCCGCCACACGAAAATGGCATGCCATGGCCAGCTCTAACCCACCACCCAGCGCAAAACCGTTAACGGCAGCAATAACCGGTGTGCCCGTATTTTGTATAAAATCAAACAACAGGGTTTGCCCCAGTGCTGCAAGCTTTTCGCCTTCTTCAACAGTATAGTCGGCAAACTCGGCAATATCGGCGCCGGCCACAAAAGCCTTTTCGCCGCTGCCTGTAATAATAATCACTTTTACATAGCTATTAAGGTCATAGGCCTCAACGGCATCGTGCAGCTCTACAATGGTATCTTTATTAAGCGCATTAAGCTTAGTAGGACGGTTTATGGTAATAACGCCTATATTGTCTTCGGCGGTTACAGTAATGTTTTGGTAAGCCATTTTATAGTTTTTAGTGGTTTGTTTCTTCGTTATGGTTTTCGGGCAGCACAATGGTGGTTATGGGCAGCGTAACGGTAAAAATAGTACCTACGCCAGTCGTACTTTCAAACGTAATGGTGCCGTGGTAGTTTTCTACAATGTTTTTAATAATACCAAGGCCAAGGCCCATACCACTGCTTTTTGTGGTGAACTTAGGTTCAAAAATACGGCTTTTATCTTCCAGGCTAATGCCCTTTCCGTTGTCTTTAACAGTAATTTTTGCCTGGTCGCCGTGGCGAAACACATGCACCACCACCATGGGCTTGGGCTGGCGCTCATCTATAGCCTGCGTGGCATTTTTAACCAGGTTGGTAATAATACGTATCAGCTGCGTGCGGTCCATACGGGTAACAATACGTGGCTCATCGGTATGAAAAGTAATGTAGGGCTCGTTAAAAATTTCGAGCGCCAGCTGCACAATCTTCACCACATTAAGGGTTTCATTTTGCTGCGCGGGCATGCTGGCAAAGCTACTGAATGCCGATGCCACCGCTGTCATGGTGTCTATTTGCTGTATCAGGGTATCGCTGTATTCGTTCAGCTTTTCTTTAATGTTGGGATGGGTTGGGTCAAACTTACGCTGAAAGCTTTGCACGGTAAGGCGCATGGGCGTTAGCGGGTTTTTAATTTCGTGGGCTACCTGCTTGGCCATTTCGCGCCAGGCCTCCTCACGCTCTTTTTGCGCTAACAGGGCGGCACTTTTATCAAGGTCTTCTATAAGGCCGTTGTAGGCATCTACCAGCAGGCTTATTTCCTGCGGACTGTCGCCCAGGTCTATTTTTTCGTTAACCTCATTAAGGCGGGTTTCTTTAATGCGCTCTGATATTTCTTTGATCGATTTTGTAATGTAGCTGCTCAAAAAATAAGCTATGATAATTGATATCAGCAGCATAAACGAGTATACCTGGCTAAAGCGGATAAGAAAGTTATTAAGCTCCTTATCATAATAGCCGTCGTCTTCCATATGGGGCAGGTTGAGTATGCCCAACGGCTTAAATTTAGTATCTTTAATGTAGCTGTAAGAGGCGCGGTATTTTTTGCCGTCGGCCATGGTCTTAAGATCTACAAAGCGTTTCTCTGCCGTAGAGCGGATAACCCGCAGTATGGCCGGCGGAATTTCCTGGTTTATGGTATCTACACTAAAGGCCGCCTTGCTTGATTTGAGCAGGTGCCCGTTAAGGTCGTAAATATTGATTTCGGTACCGTGAATGTTAGCCAGCTCATGTATCCTGTCGCGAAAAATGAGTGGGAGGTTTTCGGTATTAAGCGGGTAAGTAGTGGTGCTAAGTATGTAGCTTATGTGCTCTTTAATAGAGTTTTCTTTGCGCTCCAGGCGGTCTTCATGGTACTCTTTGGCCTCTTTTTTAAACTGGTAAATAGATACCAGGGCAATAAGACAGGACGCAATAAGGGTAATAAGTATAAGGGAAAGGAATATCCTTACCCGCAGTGACCACCGTTTTATTTTAAACTTTTCTTTCATTTACCTTCTTTTGCCAGTACCTGATAGGCCTTATGCAGGTCTTCACCATATGTGGCGCCAAATTTTTGTTTATAGCCGTCCAGTAGGCTGTTTATCTCTGTAAGGTGCTGCCAGGGTACTACCGGCCCTGTTCTTTGTCTTTGCCCAAACAGCACAAAATAAGATACAATATCGCTAAACTCTGTTATGCTAAGCTCGCGCCTCATGGTGGCAACAATGGCCTGCTCAAAAGCGGGTACCATAATTTCATCGCCAAAACGCTTTCCATATCCCTCCACATGCTTAAAGGCATAATCTGGCATGTGCTTTTGTGCCCCCTGGATGGTTTTTCCCGGCAGGTAATAGCTACCCTCCCCAAGTAAAAAACCAACCGTTTCACCTTTATTTACTGCCTGCTCAAAAAGATTTACATGTACAACCGGCAGCCTGGCTGTTTTGTTTGCTTTTACTATCTTCCGGCTCTTAGCGGTTTCCCGGGTTATATAATATACAAGGCAAATGCCTAAAAAAACCACATACAAAAACGACACCATTAACTGGTTTTCCCATCCGGTTAGTGCCTGATACAGCAGCATAAGCGAACTTACTACCGAAATGAGGGTTAAAAAACCTTTATACTCGTTGCTCTTCTCCATAGCTTACGAATTATTCCTCTGCCTTATCTTTTTATAAAATTTATAACCCAGCATAATTAGTATGCTAAACGCGATGATGCCCACCACACCATAAATCCAGTTGATGGCGCTTTTTACGATGATGATAAACACCACGGCAAAGAGTATTATGGTAGCGCCTTCATTCCATAGCCTAAAGAATCCGGAGGTTTTTGTGCTGGTGCCGTTTTGCAGCTGCTTAAAAAACACCTGGCAACGGGCATGGTATAAAAACAGCAGCACCACAAACCCAAACTTTACCTGCATATAATCTAAAGATAATAAAACAGGCCTTAAGCAAAGCATAATAACAGCAAATATAGTAGCCAGCACGGCAGATGGCCATGTAATAATGTACCACAGCCTGTAGGTCATGAGCTGGTATTGCTTAACCAGTATCTCTTTTTCAGGCGATGGTTTGCCGGCGGCTTCTGCCTGGTATACAAACAGGCGCACCACATAAAACAACCCCGAAAACCAGGTAATGATAAATATTAGGTGAAGCGCTTTTATGTAATCGTAATATTGCTGCATTATATGTTTCTTATAATCCGTTTAATTTTAAAATTTATAGGCCACGTTAAGTTCCAGGTTAAAATTTACATTCCAGTAAGAACCTTCTTTTTCTAAAAAATCAGAGTCGCCAAATTCAAAAAGATCCCACGGGTTAGTTGCACTCCTGTTCGTTACATTACTGTAGGTTACGTTTCGGTTTCTTAGCCCCAGTCCTATTTTTTGCCACAGCACCAGCCGTGGGGTAATGTAATAAAGTAAACTGTAGTTGATGTTAAATCCGGTCTTTACCCTTTTATAATCGGCGGCATCATATCTATAATACATATTATCATCTTTGTCATGGTACTCATCTGTGGTAAAATGGTCGGTATGGTTAATGTAAAAAAGCTCAACAGATGCCATGTGCTTTAGCTTTGTTTCAGGTCTCAGGTCAAAATACAGTTCGGGCCGCACCTCAAACAGGCGGTAGTTTGGGGTGCCATAGCTGGTATTATAAAGGCCGGCGTTATAGCCCGCTACCATGCCTGCCCACCACCTGCCCGGCAACCGGTGTATGTATCCGGCCTTAAAGCGCGGTGCGAAAGATATAACCGGGCTAAGGCTTACCACAACAAACGATTTGCGCTGAGCTTGCAGGCTGTCCTGCGCCTGAACCGAATTCAGCACCATAAGCAGCAACAATAATAGTAAGGAGTTTTTCATTTATATCTCTTTAAGGTGTGTATTCATTTCTTTTTTAAGGAATATGCCTGTAACTACCGTGCTAAGCACATCGGCAATAGGAAAAGATACCCATACCCCGAAGATACCAAAAAAGTGCGGCATGATAAGTATTAGCGGTATCAGGAAAAAGCCCTGCTTGCTCAGCGTAAGCATAAGCGCCTTAACGGGTTTGCCCGCCGCCTGAAAGTAAGCCGCGCCTATAAGCTGTACCGCAATAATGGGCGATGCTGCAAATACCCAGCGCAATGCCCCGGGGGTTTCTTTAATAACCTGGGCATCGGTGGTAAAAATGCCTACAATGGGCTTGGCCAGCACCAGTATAATAACAAATATAAATATGGCCAGCGCCCCCGCATATTTAATAGAAAGCGTAATGCTTTCGCGCACGCGGCCCTTATTGTTAGCGCCATAGTTGTAACCGGCAATGGGCAAAAAGCCCTGTGTAATACCCAGCACCGGGAACAATGCAAACATAAGCATACGGCTGATTATGCCATATACCGTAACGGCCTGCTCGCCACCCTGCGCAAACAGCGTGTGGTTGAGCAGTACCATAAGCACACTTATAACGCCCTGGCGGGCAAAGGTTACAAAGCTCATAGAAATAATCTCCCACGAGAGCTTGCGGTTCCATACAAAGTTGTGCCAGTGTAGCTTGAGTTCGCTTTTGGTTAAAAAGAACCAGAGTATATAAGCAAAACACAGCACAAAAGAGCTGCCGGTAGCAATGGCCGCACCCAGTATGCCCATATCAAATACCTTTATCAATAGGATGTCTAAAACCAGGTTTACTATGGCCGAAAGTATCATGGCATTCATGGCGTGTTTCGACTTGTCTTCGGCACGGATAACGTTGTTGCCCATCATGCACAACGCCTGAAACGGCACTGCAAGCAGTATGGGCAAAAAGAATATTTTAGCCGGTTCCATTATCTTGCCTTTAGCGCCAAAAGCTAAAAGTATTTCATCGCCAAATAAAAGTCCGGCCACTACAAATAACGACGATAATAAAAGTGTCATCATGAGCTGGTGGGCAAAAACACGCACGGCTTTCTCTTTATTACCTGCGCCCAAAGCGCGCGACAGTACAGAGCTGCCGCCTATGCCTATGGCCATGCCCAATGATGATATAAAAAACGTTATGGGCATTACCACACTTAGCGCGGCAATGGCCAGCGAGCCTATCCAGCGGCCTACAAAAATGGTATCTATAAGTATGTTTACACTCATAAACAATATCCCTACAGATGAGGGTATGCTCTGCTTTATCAGCAGGCTCTTAATATCACTTTTTGCAAGGTCCTTAGATGATACGGCCATTTTTATACCACGGGTATTTCGGCGTGGGCCCATTGGTTAATCCAGTCGGCCACAACGCCCACCCATTCATTGCCATCGTTAAGGCACGGTATGGCTAAAAAGTTTTCGCCCCCGTTTTCTTTAAAGTCCTCATTGGCGCGCATGGCAATTTCTTCCAGCGTTTCAAGGCAGTCGCTTACAAAGGCGGGGGTTACCACAGCCAGGTTTTTTATACCTGCGGTGGGCATTTTGTTTACCTCAACATCAGTATACGGCTCCAGCCATTTTTGGCCGGCCAGGCGGCTCTGGAAGGTAAGCGAGTACTTGTCTTCCGGAATGCCAAGCGCCTCTACCACAAGCCTTGTGGTTTCATAACACTGGTGGCGGTAGCAAAATTTGTGCGCAGCACTTTCGGTAACGCAGCACGTGCCGTTTATCTGGCAATGACCTTTGGTAACATCGGTTTTATGGATGTGCCTTTCAGGTATGCCGTGATAGCTAAACAGTAAATGATCGTACTCAAAGCCTTCAAGGCCCTGTTTTACGGAGTTGGCAAGCGCCGTAATGTAATCGGGTTTGTTGTAAAACGCAGGCACATCGGTAAAGGTCATCTGTGGGAATTTCTTTTTACGGATTTCTTCAGCCTTTACAAGTATAGTTAGCGTAGATGCCATGGCATATTGCGGGTACAGCGGAAACAGCAATACATCGGTAACGCCTTTATCAGCCAGTTCCTGCAGGCCGCTTTCTATTGATAAACTGCCATAACGCATAGCCAGCGATACAGGTACATCGCTTAGCGGGGCTACCTTGTCCTGCAGCCTTTTGCTCAGCACAATTAGCGGAGAGCCTTCTTCCCACCATATTTTAGAGTAGGCTTCTGCCGATGCCTCGGGGCGGGTGCGCAAAATTATGCCGCGCACTAACAGCGCACGCAGCAGGTACGGATAGTCTATTACATACTTATCCATCAAAAATTCGTCAAGGTATGGCTTTACATCCTTTGCAGTTGGGCTATCAGGCGAACCCAGGTTTACTAAAAGTACTCCTTTCATTTGTTTTTGTTTGTTTGCGCCTGCAAGGATTATCAAAAACCGTGCAATAAGGCGGCAATTGTTTATTTTATATTTTTTATTATATAACCATTATCTGCTTTTGATTCCATTCTTCACACATCGTCATTGCAAGGAGCAGCGACGAAGCAATCTCATAAGGAAACTCTGCAACGATGAAGTTATTTTTTATTGATTATCTTATTAAGGCACCAATCCAGTTCATCCTGCTCAGCACCAAATTCTTCTATTTCACCATAATTACTATAAACGGAAACATTAAAACCTTCCTCAATATCATTATACCAAATCACACTTTTGCCAAAGATGGCTACTACCCAAAAGCCGCCTCCTTCATTACCATATTCTTTCTCCTGCCATTTTTGAGGAACTATTCTTATATTATCCCAAAAAAGTAGTGTTTCGGCGTTAAGCTTAGGCAAAGCTTTATTAATTTCTATGCTTAATTCTTCAATCGTAATTGGGCTCCACATTTTTTGATCCTGTTTAAATAAAGTAATCTCATAAAGAAACTCTGCAACCATGAGATTGCTTCGTCGTGCCTCCTCGCAATGACATGCGTGAAGAAAGGAACTCACAACCCCCAACCCTACACCTTCTCCATCAAATACTTCTTGGGCGTAGTGCCAAATTTCTTTTTAAAAGCCGCAATAAAATGACTGGCGGTGCTGTAGCCTATGCGCAGCCCTACCTCATTAACATTATACGACCCGCTGTCCAGCAGCTTGCGTGCGTAGTCCATCTTATAGTCAAACAAAAAGCTGTAAACCGTATCGCCATATATCTGGCGGAAGCCCAATTTAAGTTTCTTGAGGCTAATACCCACCTGGTCGGCCAGTGCATCCAACCCGGGCGGTTCGGCCATGTTAGCAATAACAATGTCTTTAGCCTTACGAATCTTGATTACGTTCTCTTCGTCTATCAAAAACGGGCATTGCTCGGCATTAGGGTCTTCGGTACGGTTAAAGTACAGGCTCAGAAGCTCATACACCTTACCTTTAAAGTACAATTTCTTTATGCTGGGGTGCAGGTTAAAATGAAACAGCTGGCTCAGCACAATGGCCATGCTCGGGTTA
>JAZKDS010000079.1:3705-9366 GCA_040387455.1 Bacteroidota bacterium | reverse complement strand
CTGCGCTTTTTCCCGGTCTATGGTTACGTTTATCTCCGGCTTGTTGAATTTCAGGTTTACATCCGTCATACTAAATGTCGGGTCTTTGCCCACCTCATCCATAAATTCCGGAATCTTTTCCTGTAGTTTTTCAAAGTTTGGCGCCTGGATAATATACTGTATGGGCGGCCCTCCCCTGCGGTTTACTGCAATGGTAGGCTGCTCGCTTACCGATACACGCGCCTCCGGGTAACGCTTGGTCCATTTGGTAAGGTTACTTGCAATTTCTTTTTGCGAACGTGTCCGCTCATCGGTATCCTTAAGAGCAATACGGATACGGCCACTATTAACCGATGACGACCCAAATCCGGGCGAGGTTATCACCAGGCTTACTTTCTTTTCAGGTATCGAGTCGTTTATCAGCGTTTCCATCTCCTGCATAAAGCGGTCCATATAATCATAAGATGCACCCTCGGGGCCGGTAATGTTCATACCTACAAAACTACGGTCGTCATAAGGTGCCGTTTCTTTCTGGATAACCGAAAAGAATAAAATGATAAGGCCAAGACATACCACAAGTATAGGAATGCTTACCCATTTACGTTTCATAAAATTAGCCAGCATGCCGGCATAGCCTTTATTCATTTTTTCGAAATAAGGCTCACTCCATTCATAAAAGCGGCTCTTTTTATGTACGCCTCCTTTAATAAGGTAAGCATTAAGCATGGGCGTTAGCGTTAGCGATACAAATGCCGAAACCAGTACCGCAGCAGCGATAACCACACCAAACTCCCTAAACAGCCTGCCCACAAACCCCTCGAGGAAGATTACCGGCAAAAACACGGCTGCCAATGTTACCGAGATGGATATTACTGCAAAAAATATTTCGTTACTACCTTTAATAGCAGCCTCAATAGGGCTCATGCCCTCCTCTACTTTTTTAAAGATATTCTCTGTTACCACAATACCGTCATCTACCACAAGGCCGGTTGCAAGTACAATAGCCAGTAGCGTAAGCACATTAATGGAAAACCCAAAAATGTACATAATAAAAAACGTGGCAATAAGCGATACCGGTATATCCAGTAGCGGGCGAAGGGCAATGGCCCAGTCCCTAAAAAACAGGTAAATAATAAGCGTAACCAGTATAATAGAAAGCCCAATAGTTTCGGCTACTTCTAACACTGATTTTTTAATAAAAGCCGTATTATCAATAGCAATATTCAGCTTTAAGTCGGCTGGCAACTCTTTCTTTAGCTGGTCGTACTGCACATAAAAAGCATCGGCTATTTCAATATAATTAGTACCCGGCTGTGGCACAATGGCAAGGCCCACAAGCTGCTGCCCGTCATTAGCCATCTTGGTTTCCAGATTTTCTGGCCCCAGTTCAGCACGGCCCACATCGCTAAAGCGCACAATGCTTTCGGCATCGTTTTTTACAATAATGTTATTAAACTGATCGGCAGTACTAAGGTTGCCCACCGTTTTTACGGTTAGCTCTGTATTCTGCCCCGTTAACTTACCGGTAGGCAGCTCTACATTCTGGGCATCCAGCGCATTGCGCACATCGGCCACGGTAACACCATAGCTCGCCAGCTTAACCGGATCCAGCCACATACGCATGGCATATCTTTTTTGCCCCCATATCTGCACAGCACTTACCCCACCTATGGTTTGCAGGCGTTCGGCAATTACGTTCTCGGCATAATCACTCAGTTCCAGCGGGCTACGGGTAGCACTTTGCACCGTCATGGTAATAATGGCTTCGCTATCGGCATCGGCCTTGCTTACCACCGGTGGCGCATCTATATCCTGCGGAAGGCTGCGCACCGCCTGGCTTACCTTGTCACGCACATCATTAGCAGCTTCTTCAAGGTTTTTTTCCAGCTCAAACTCAATAGTAATGTTGCTGCTGCCCTGGTTACTGCTCGATGTTATATTCCTAATGCCGTCAATGGCATTAATGGCTTTTTCAAGTGGCTCTGTAATTTGCGACTCAATAATATCGGCATTGGCACCGGTGTAGTTGGTACGTACTGATATTTGTGCAGGGTCTATACTGGGAAATTCTCTTACGCCAAGAAATGTATAGCCAATAATACCGAAAAGTATAATGGCCACATTCATTACTATGGTAAGTACCGGGCGCTTAATGCTTATGGTGGAAATGCTCATGCGCTATTGTTTTGGGGTAACCGTTACTTTTACCGGAGCATCATTTTTAAGCGTAAGCACGCCTGTGGTAAGTACAGTATCGCCAGCCTTAAGGCCTTCTAATACAATAACATCGGCTTCGGTACGGGTGCCGGTTTGCACCGCAACCTCTTTTGCCTTACCATTTAACGATACAAATACTTTTTTACCGCCCTGTACCGGCACAATGGCCTCAGAAGGTATTAAAAAAGCATCGTCTACTTTACTAAGTGTAAGCTGCACGTTAGCAAACGTACCCGGAATAAGGTTGCCTTCGGCATTATTTGCTACAGCCCTTACACGCAGGGTGCGGGTACTTACATCTACTGCCGGCTCCAGGGCATATACTGTTGCTGTATATGTTGCATTATCTCCGGCAACGGTAAACTTTACTTTAGCATTCGATTTTATTTGTGAAGCATATTTTTCGGGAACCGAAAAAGTAATCTTAACACTGCTGCTGTTAACCAGTGTGGTTATTAGCGTTTGCGGGGTAACATAAGTACCCGGAGATATATTACGTAGGCCAATAACACCGCTAAACGGTGCACGTATGCTGGCTTTGCCTATCTGGGCATTTATTAATTGGGTTTGCGCCTGTGCGGTTTTAAAATCGGCGCTGGCAATATCATATTCTTCCTGGCTTATGGCTTCTTTTTGCAAAAGCAGCTTTGCCCTGCGCTCATTTTCTGAGGCCAGGTTTTGGCGGGTTTTTGCCGATGCAGCCTGGGCACGCAGTTCTATATCATTAATGTGTAACAGTACCTGCCCCTGCTTTACCATAGCGCCCTCGGTAAAAAATATCTTATCGGCAATGCCAGATACCTCACTGGTTATCTGTACCTGCTCATCGGCCTCTATAGACCCCGAAAGCGATAGCGTATTGTTAAATTGCTGGGGTTTTACCACAATACCGCTCACGGCCATGGCCTGCTTGGGGCCGCCTTTGGCACCGCCACCCATTTCCTGTTTTTGCTTTTTGTTTTCGGCAATGCGGTAATATACAAGCGCACCAACGCCCACAATAATTAGTGTGTAAACTATGTATTTAATTTTCATGAATAATAGTAAGGTTGCAGCAAACGTTTTAGTAAAAACAAATCTATCATAAAATAAAAAATGCACCGGGTATTTTATGACGAATGCAATTCATCCTAAAACCGGTAGTACTAAAACAGATTGCCGTTATAGCTACCGCAAAACTAATTGATTATAAATCAACCATCAACTGTTTAACATTACATAAATGGGAATTTTCCTTCAAATAATTATATTTATATTTATCTGATGATTATATGGCAATCGGGCCACAGGGCTTCCAGTGCAGGCAATTCCTTTTCCCTATTTTCATAATCTACACATGGTATTATTAAAAGGGTAAGGTTTTTCAATGCATTTAGCTGCGGGGCATCGGCTGTGGTGATAGAAGTACCTCCCAAATGAAGTAATGTAAGGCCGGTGAGTTTATTTAAGTCGGCAAGGCATCCGTTATCAATAAAACTGCATTCTTTAAGGCGCAGCTCTTTTATGTCTTTCAGCTTTGTAAGTTCTGCTATGCCCGCGTTAGTAACATCTGTGCCATCAAGGTCAAGCTGGTTTATGGTTTGCACATACTCCACCATCTGGCTCAGGCCATAATCATCTACATTATATATCCTGAAATTAACGCGCTCCATGTGCTGGGGTACCTGGTCAAGATGCTTTGGTACATTAAAGTAAAAGAAGTTGTCCCAAAACTGTTCCTCCTTTAATCGCGCCATTTTTTTTCTCCTCATAAGTGTATGCCTATTTATGGGTATTTTTTTACAAGATAAAAATATTTACATTAGTAACCTAAACCTTCTATATTTTGAAAACCAAAACCTTACTTTTATTTTTAACGCTATGGAGTTGTACTTTATGCGCACAAACGCAGTTTTTTAAAAGCAACATAGCCTTTACAGAAAAACATCTTTCGGGCTTTTTTTCATCGGTAACTGTAAATGCCGGCACTGTTTATTTTGTAGCCAATGACTATGCAATGTATAGCTTTGACAAAAGTACGGGTAAACAAAACTGGAAAAGCGAAACCAGCTCAAAAACATCGCGTAAACCCTTTATAATGGGCGATACTTTGATTGCCGGTTTTTATGACTTCAAAACCGAAAGCACAAAGGCCGTACTTATCAGTACAAAAACAGGGGACACCCTTAAAACACTGCCTTTTGAGCCACCACATACACTACCCTATTTTAAAAATGGCATACTATACTGCACCACCATTTATAATGCCGGCCAGCTAATAGCTTATGATATTAAAAAGGATACCGTGGTATGGGCCCGCTTTGTTGCGCATGGTGTAGATACCCAACCCGTTTATTTAAAAGACAAGATAATAGCCAATGCTGAAGACACCAACTGGTTTGAAATGGACTATAACAACAAGTTATTGGGCAAATGCAACAACCCTGCCCCTTTTGTAGAAGATATCACCTGTATTGAAAACTACAGGATGCTTACACATGATGGCAAAAAATTAGATGCTGCTTTTTTTGAAAAATATTTTAGCGATGAATATGCTGCCCGAAAAACATATTTTACCGGTAATAATACGTTTATAATGAATTATAAAACATTACTGGTTGTTGAAAAAAAAGCTAAGGTAAAACACAACGTCAATATCGACGACATTATATATAACCTTACCGATGCAGAAGGACAAAGTATAGAAATAAAGTTTAGCGAGTATTATGATATACTTAAAGCAGATGATACTTCGGTTTGGCTTATATCCAACAATATATTAGTAGTATTAAATATAAAAACAGGCAAAGCCACAAAAACCTACAATATTACCCAGTGGGCACCACACCAGGCCGTGCTTGACGGCACTAACCTGTGGCTGATAAACAGTATTGACGGACAGTTGTATGGATTGAAACTGGACTAAAACTAAAAACCCACGCCTTTGGCGTGGGTTTTATATATAAGCAAATTGTAGTTATCACTTTTTTGCTTTAAGTTCTTCTATTTTAGCATTTACCTCATCATCGGTGCCGGTAAATACTTTTTCTTCGGTTTTAACCTCGTCTTTGCTCGTTTTAGTAGATATGGTAACCGTAGCCGTTACTTTACCATCGGCATCTACCTGCTTCTCTACAGATATATCCTCGGTTTCTTCCTGGCCTACAACTACAGGTTCTTTAACCACAGTTGTAGTTTGCTGAGAATTAGTTACCGTACCGGTGCCTTCAGCATGGCCGCCTAGTATAGGGGCAATTACAAGCCCTATAAGGCACGTTAGCTTAATTAAGATATTCATAGACGGGCCAGAGGTATCTTTAAACGGGTCGCCCACAGTATCACCGGTTACGGCTGCCTTGTGCGCGTCAGAACCCTTGTAAGTCATCTCGCCATTTATCATGACACCGGCCTCAAAAGACTTCTTAGCATTATCCCAGGCACCGCCGGCATTGTTCTGGAACACTGCCCAAAGTACACCACTCACAG
>JAZKDS010000079.1:0-3695 GCA_040387455.1 Bacteroidota bacterium | reverse complement strand
CCGCCATGTAGCCGCCCAGCATCTCGGCAACCAACTGGTGGTTATCAGTATAAATAAGCATCCCCAGACATACAATAGCTATAGGAAAACCAATAGTAAGCACACCCGGAAGCATCATTTCGCGCAGGGCGGCCTTGGTAGAAATTTCTACACACTTGCCATATTCAGGTTTGCCGGTACCTTCCATAATGCCCGGTATTTCCCTAAACTGCCTACGCACCTCATACACCATGTCCATTGCGGCTTTACCCACAGAGTTCATGGCCAATGCCGAAAACACCACAGGCACCATACCCCCTACAAACAGCATGGCAAGTACAGGTGCTTTAAATATATTAATACCGTCTATGCCCGTAAAGGTTACATAAGCCGCAAATAGTGCAAGCGATGTTAATGCTGCCGAAGCAATAGCAAAACCTTTACCGGTTGCTGCTGTGGTATTACCTACCGAGTCTAAAATATCGGTACGGGTACGTACTTCTTTAGGCAGTTCGCTCATCTCGGCAATACCACCCGCGTTGTCTGATATCGGCCCAAAGGCGTCAATAGCCAGCTGCATGGCAGTGGTAGCCATCATGGCGCTGGCGGCAAGCGCCACACCATAAAAGCCAGCAAAGGCATAGCTTGACCAAATGGCCGCTGCAAATAATATAATTGTCGGGAAGGTAGAAATCATACCCGTAGCAAGGCCTGCTATAATATTAGTGCCCGCACCCGTACTTGATTTTTGCACAATGGCAAGTATAGGTTTTTTACCCAGGCCGGTATAGTACTCCGTTACCGATGAGATAACACCACCTACAATAAGGCCTACAAGTGCGGCATAAAACACACGCATTGATGATATATCCTGAACGCCTTCGCCATAAAAAGCCATTTTCATGGTTTCAGGCAGCATGTAGTTTATTAAAAAGTAAGATGAGATGGCTACCAGTATAATACTAACCCAGTTGCCCCTGTTAAGGGCGCCCTGTACTTGTGCCTCTTTAGCAGTATTGTCTTTTATCTTAACCATAAAAGTGCCTATGATAGAAAACAATATACCAAAACCGGCAATGGCCATTGGTAATAGTATAGGGCCTATTCCGCCAAATTTATCTGTAAATGCGGGGTTATCCATGGTTATATCCCTAAGCACATAATTGCCCAGCACCATGGCTGCAAGCACAGTTGCTACGTATGAGCCAAAAAGGTCGGCACCCATACCGGCCACGTCGCCCACGTTATCACCCACATTATCTGCAATGGTTGCGGGGTTGCGGGGGTCATCTTCCGGTATACCGGCTTCAACCTTACCTACAAGATCGGCACCTACATCGGCTGCTTTAGTGTAAATACCACCACCCACACGGGCAAACAGCGCTATAGATTCTGCGCCAAGCGAAAAGCCCGCGAGTGTTTCAAGCACAATGGTCATCAGTTCCTGCGGGGTTTTAATAACGCCTTCAAACTCGGCAGGGCCCCACTGGCCATTCATAAAATAATGAAAGAAAAATATAAAGAATCCTGTAAGCCCCAATACAGCAAGCCCGGCTACACCAAGGCCCATTACCGTACCTCCGCCAAAAGACACCTTTAGAGCCTGCGGAAGGCTGGTACGCGCGGCCTGAGTGGTGCGCACATTTGTTTTAGTGGCTATCTTCATGCCCATGTTACCGGCAAGCGCCGAAAAGAAAGCCCCAAAAATAAACGCCACCACAATAAGGTAATGTGTGGTAGGCACTATATAAGCAATGGCTGCAAGGGCAATACTGGCCACAACCACAAAAATAGTAAGCAATTTATATTCTGCCTTTAAAAAGGCAAGTGCGCCCTCATAGATGTAATCTGAAATTTCTTTCATCTTTCCATCGCCGGCATCCTGTTTTAGTACCCAGGCGCGTTTGGCTGCCATAAACAACAACCCCAGCACAGCCATAACCAAGGGCACATAAATAATTATTGATTCCATAAATTTGAATTGGTTTGTTTGGTTTTTACTATATCGTTTTCTTAACGTATTGTAAATATAATAAAAAATATAACCAAAAAAAGCAACACCCTCAATTCAAGGATATTGCTTTTTTAATATTATAGATAACGAAATGTATTAACCTATACTGAAAAGCTCTGCAGGTTTGTCTTGAATAGACTCAAAACGGTCTACACACTGGTCAATGATTTCACGAGCTTCGTGCACATCTCCCCATCCTTCTACATCAACTTTTTTGTTTTCAAGATCTTTGTACACCTGGAAAAAGTGCTCAATTTCTTTTAAAAGGTGCGCGTTAACGTCGCTAAGGTCATTAAGCCTGTTCCAGATAGGATCTGATACGGGTACGCATATTATTTTTTCATCCGGGCCTTTTTCATCAGCCATGTGGAAAACACCAATTGGTTTAACTTCCATTACACAACCGGGAAATGTAGGCTCTGTAACAAGTACAAGCACATCAAGCGGGTCGCCGTCAAGGGCTAGTGTTTCCGGAATAAAACCATAATCGGCAGGGTACATCATAGACGAGAAAAGCATCCTGTCAAAACGGATTTTTTTCAGCTTAAAATCATATTCATATTTATTCCTGCTACCCCTTGGTATCTCTATAAGTACATCAAATGTTTTCAATTTTGCTGCAGACATTGTTTCGATTTTTGTTTGCGGCAAAAGTATAATAAAAAAGCTATCGTGCAAAGTTTAAGCATCTTAAAACACCAGCAAAATAAGCGGTTTACATAAATTTAACTCACGAAAACGTTTAAGAAGTCCTAACTAAAAAGTTCCTGACCGAAGGGTTTGTAGTTTAATTCTGAAATAATTGAGGGTCAAATACATAAATTTCTTAAAAATTTAAGGGTTAAAAAATTATTTAAGAACCAAAAAAGGCCCCCAATATTGGGAGCCTTACATACTATTTGAAGGATAATTAGTCCAGTTCTACTTCTTTTCTGCTGCAGGCAGGGCCACATCCGTTTTCATTACAATACGGATATTTACCACCCGGCATGTTAAGATACTCCAGGTTGCATCCTGTAGAGCAGCCACGGCACACTACTGTTTTAGGGTTAGCCAGCTCACTATCTTGTTCAGCATCTACTTTAAACTTGTTATCGGCGCCACGTGCCAGCATAATACCTACAGATGTACCTATATCATCTGTAGCAATAAGCATATAGGCTTCGTTAGTTATATCGTTTGTGGCTTTTTTCTTTACTATCTCAATGTTGTGCAGACTAACGGTATCACCCTGATTTTTAAGCATCACTTCAAGGTCATTCATCATCTGGCCCTTGTCGGCAGTTATATCATATTCGCCATTGCCTTTATCAATACCTATTATGCCACTCCAGTAGCTTGCGCGGGCTGAAGAATGCGTATTTGTATCTTCAATAAGTGTATCTTCTCCGCTACAGGCAGTAAATAGAATGCCCAGCAGTAAGAATGCCGATAGTTTAAGTAAGTTTCTTTTCATGTCCTGTTTATTTTTTATTGATCATTTTTTGCAGTACTAAAGTAGTACTAAATAAAACAGGTACAGGCTAACAAAATGTTAATTATTAGAGCGGTATAGCCGACTTAGAACACTCTTTACACTCTGAGCAAACAAGCTGTATCTGGCCTTTAAGAAATATACCCTGAGGGCTGCAGCCGGCAGTGCATTTGCTGTAGCAGGCCGTTATTACACCGGTAACCTCATCAAACCACAGGCCGTCTTTTT
>JAZKDS010000078.1:0-4244 GCA_040387455.1 Bacteroidota bacterium | reverse complement strand
CTTAAAAGCACCCATAACTGCCTGTTTATGAGAGGAAACCATGACGACCTGCTTATGAACTGGCTCAAAACCGGCCAGTACAGCGAAGAGTGGTTTAACCACGGTGGCCGTATTACTATGGATTGCTACACCGCCATGCACCCGGACAAGCGCCAACTGCACATTTTATTTATGGAAAGCCTTGAAGATTACCATCTTAGCGATGATAACCGCCTGTTTGTACATGCCGGTTTTACCAACCTGAACGGGGTTAAGTACGAGTATTTTCCGCGTATGTTTTACTGGGACAGGACCTTATGGGAAACCGCACTGGCGCTAGACCCTGCATTACCTACCGACAGCCCTTTTTACCCCAAGCGCCTTAACCATTACAAAGAAATTTTTATAGGCCATACGCCCGTAACCCGCATAGAATCAACCACTCCCATACAAAAGGCCAATATATGGAATGTAGATACCGGTGCTGCTTTTAAGGGCCCGCTGACTATTATAGATGCCGATACCAAGCAATTTTGGCAAAGCGACCCGGTACACGAATTATACCCCGAAGAGAAGGGTAGAAACTAAGCAATATCTTACAAAGCAGTATTAAAAAGTGGGTAATTTTTCACTTTCGGAGTTTGAAATCGGGCTAAAAATATATGCCCAAAAGCAATCTTTTTTAATCAAAAACTAAACGTCAAAATATACGGCTAAGACTAAAACCCAACACGTAATTTTTCACTTTTGGATTTTAAAATTTTTATCGGTTTTTTTACGATATATCGTAAAAAAGCACAACAGCTAAAATTTGGCACGACTGTTTTCTGCAAAAAAAAAGACATAAAAAAAACGGGGCCCTAAAGCCCCGTTTCAATTTTATAAACTATATAAACCTTAGTTTATAGTAATGTTGTCTAGCTGCACTGTAGTAGTTACCGTACCTGCACTGTAATATTCAAATACAAAGAAACCATTACCTGTTAGTGTAGAAGGTATAGCATAAGTACCCGCTGTAGTAAAGCTGCTTTGGCTCTGGCCGTTAGCAGGATATGTAAGCTGTGTAAATGATGCTGTAATATCTGTAAACGTTGCAGGGTTAAATGTGTTGCCCGGTGTATAGTTAGCGCTTGTAGCATAATACACCCTTAAACACACGCCATTGCTGTAACGTATCTCTTTATCAAAAGAAAAGTTGCTTGCAGCAGTAAAGTCTACCGGTACAAAAAGGAAGGTGTTACCTGCCTCACCCGGGTTAGAAGCGCCATTATAAGCAGTCATCTCTATATACTTGTTACCTGTTCCTGCAGGAAACTGCTTAACAGCCCAATACCTGTCGCCTTCTGTATAATCATTAACGTAAGGTGCAAATGTGGTAGCCGCTACTGCGTAGCTTTCAAAACCTTCTGTAACTGCGCCAGAGTAAGCAATGGCAGTACCACCAAGGGCGCTTGCACTTGTACCTGTACCGGGTTGCTCCGGCTCTTCGCCAAAACGTGGCTGGTCCAGCGTAATGTCGCTCTCATAACGGGCAACAAACTGGTAGTCATTGTTAAATTTAGTAAGTACACCACGCACAGTACCGCTACCTCCCGGTGCAACGCTGCCTGCATAGCTTGCAAACTCGCTTGTACGGAAGATAATGGTGTTACCCGCTGCATCTTCTAATAAAAGGTTGGTAGAACCACCCAGTACATTACCGGCATCATAATACGTACTACCCACTGCATCGGCTACAAACTCTACGTTTTGAAGCTCTACAAGTGTATTGATGTTAGCATCGTTTTTAGCATTTGCAATAGACATGTCTCTTACAAGTTCATCTTCGCTAACTACAGTACAAGAACGGTTAAGTACCGTTGCTGCCTGGTCGTTAGTAAGCCTGCCCACAGCGCCGTTATACAATGCACCTATCCTTACGCTGCTCATGTACTTGTCAGTATACGTACCGTCAAGTTTAATAAGCACTTTGCGGCCCACATCATACGTTGCAGCATAAGATGCGTTATCTACCGGTACGCTAAAACCAAATGAACCATCAAGCGTCTGGAAAGAGATCGATTTATAAAAGTTACCACCTGCATCGCTGCTGGTTACATAGGCCTCAATAATACCGTCTCCGGTGTATTGTGTTGCAGTAGCCGTTGCAGGCACTGCCTGTGGCTGCATGTTTGCCACAAGTGGCGTGTCTACACAGTCAAGCACCGGTACACCATAATCATCGTCATTAATGCAAGAGCTAAGCAAACCTGCTGCAAGCGCCACATATACGGTTGTTTTAAATATTGCTTTCATAGTATATAATTTTATTTTTTTTAGAAGTTGATATAAACGTTAACAAAATAAGTCCTGCCGTAGCCATAAAAATACTTAGCCCCAAAAGCCGGTGTGCCACTGCTTACATCCTGGTTAAGGCTGCGGTAGTTAGCATTACGGGCCTGCTCAAAGCCACCTGTTTTATATTCTACATCAAACACGTTGTTTACACTGGCAAAAAAGCCTACTGTGTTTTGGCCTATCCTCCATGATTTACCACCCTGTATGTTTACAAGATAAAAATCGTTAAACTGTTCCTGCTTAAGCAATTCTCTTGTGCGGGCTGCAGTAGCCTCAGGAAAACCAAGGCCTGTAGTATTATCTGTAAGGAAATTGCTTGTCCTTAATAGTGCAGATACATCTATATAATTATTGGCAAGGTAGTTAGCGTTAGCACCTATCCACCAGTATTTAGGATCGCGGTACTCAATACCTACAGAGTAAGCCTGTTGTGGCATGCCCGGAAGCTTGTAGTTTTTAAGGGCTGCAGGGCCAAAGTTTTGTACGGCTGCAGTACCACCCACACCCAGGTCTTCGCTGGCACGGGCATCGTTATTAATAAATACCGTAGGGTTGTTATCATAAGTATACTGCCCATAAGAAGCAGAAGCCAATACTTTAATGGTGCTGGTAACCTGGTACTCAAGTCCAAGCTCTCCACCCATCATTTTCTTGTCTATACCGGTAACGGTTTCGGCCACAAAGGCATTAGTATCGCTGGTAGTATCACCGTCTACAACGCCTTCCGCAAAAAAGAACGAAGTTTCGGTAGCGTTTTGTATCAGGTTATAAAAACCGGTAAGCCTTGCTTTAAACCTTGGCGCACGCACCACATAACTTAAGTCACCACCCATAATATCTTCGCTGTCTATGTCAGATACAATGTTGTTGTTAAGCCTTGCGTTTGGAAAAGTGTTTCTAAGTGTAGGCGCTTTGCTCATGTATATACCGTTTGCCACGATAGAGTTGCGGCCGTCAATCTTATAAGTAAAGCCCGCTTTAAAGCCCGGATTTTCAAAAGATATCTTTTCGCTTTTGCCAAAAGATTTAGTTGGGTATATACCATTACGGTAAAGGCCATCTCTCTGGTAATCGCTGTGGCTAAAGTTTAGTGCAGCATAAAAATCTACTTTGCTGTAAGAAAACTTAAACTGCGCAAAAGCATCTACAGTATTAGCAAGCAGGTTGTAGTTGTAGCCAAAGGTATCGCCCACACCCACCTGGCGGTTAGGGTTGTTAAGGTCGGCCTGGCCTTGGTTACCTGCATAAAAAGGGTC
Organism: Bacteroidota bacterium; assembly: GCA_040387455.1. Classification (GTDB taxonomy): domain Bacteria; phylum Bacteroidota; class Bacteroidia; order Flavobacteriales; family Flavobacteriaceae; genus Flavobacterium. Next base: position 672 of record JAZKDS010000078.1, on the reverse strand, counting down.
AATATCGTTATAATATGCACCACCTAAAAGGTCTAACATATTCTGGAAGTTGTGGCTTTTAAGGTTTTTAAAAGTAACACCTCCGTTAAAGGTAATGTTATCGGCTATTTGAGAACGCAAAATAGCATTAGCGGTAAATGTATTATCATCTGTCCTGTCTTCATACAGTACATACTTGCTTACGCCTGGTGCACGGCCAGTTTCCTGGTTATTAGCATCGGTTATTGGCACAGTATTAGCCTGGTATAAAGAATTCCAGTTAAGCTGGCTGTTGTTTGTAAAAGAGTTCAGGTTGCTTTGCGCAAGGCCTACGTTATCTGCCCTGTCGCCCACATACTGGCCACCTAAACCGCCTGGTAACAGGTCTTGCGGCCTTGCATCATCATAAAAAGAGGTATAAAAACTTGGCAGGTTGCCATAATACGTAGGGTCTGGGTTTTTAACATCCTGGTAATCCAGGCGGCTGTTGCCTATTTTACCAAACTGGTAAGCAATGTTAGTATTAAGCGATGTAGCATCGCTTATTTGCCAAAAATGGCTCAGCATTAATATAGGCTCCTCAACATCCTTATCGCGGCTGTTGCGTTTTTTGCCGTCCTGCCATCCCCAGTAAGAGTTGTATTCTATACCCATAAGGTCGTTTACCTCTTTAGTGTTTGGCGAGTTTTTACC
>JAZKDS010000077.1:1279-1997 GCA_040387455.1 Bacteroidota bacterium | reverse complement strand
ATTTTTGGTTCTTTTGTTTCAAGACAAAAGAACATCTTAGATGGCACATCTCACTATCTCAGGAAAACGATAACACCACTCAAAACCCAGACACCTCAACAACTAAGAACCTTAAAGAAAAGTTGCTGAAAATAAACTTTTCATAGTATCTTTGTAATCTGAAATCAGTCTTAATAAGAGGCTGTTAGCATTATTACCCATTATGAAATTAGATAGAAAAGAAATACTGAAAGCCCTTGAAACCATTACACTTGCCGGAGAAGGGCAAAACATGGTAGAAAGCGGCGCCATACGCAATGTGCTTACCTTTGGCGACGAAGCCGTAGTTGAACTTGTTATGGCTACCCCGGCCATGCACATACGCAAGCGTGCCGAGGCCGATATTATAAAAACCATCCACGAGCTGGTATCGCCGGATGTAAAAATAAAAGTAAACGTAAAGGTAGAGGCACCGGAAAAACCGGAAATTAAAGGCAAGCAAATACCTGGCATTACTAACATTGTTGCCGTATCGAGTGGCAAAGGTGGTGTGGGTAAATCTACCATCACGGCAAACCTGGCCGTTACCTTAGCTAAAATGGGCTTTAAGGTGGGCGTGCTCGATGCCGATATTTATGGGCCGTCTATGCCCATAATGTTTGATGTAGAGCGCGAGCGCCCTATATCGGTTATGGTAGATGGCAAAAGCAAAATGAAACCCATATCAAGCTACGGTGTA
>JAZKDS010000077.1:0-1269 GCA_040387455.1 Bacteroidota bacterium | reverse complement strand
CCTGAGCAGGCCGTTATATGGCGTGGCCCAATGGCAGGAAAAGCCCTGAACCAAATGATTTGGGATGCCGACTGGGGTGAGCTTGACTTCCTTCTTCTGGACTTGCCACCGGGCACGGGCGATATTCACCTTAGCCTAATGCAGGCACTGCCCATTACGGGTGCCGTTATTGTAAGCACGCCGCAGGCTGTAGCGCTTGCCGATGCCAAAAAAGGTGTGGCAATGTTCCGCCAGGACAGCATTAATGTACCGGTACTGGGCATTATAGAAAACATGGCCTACTTTACTCCGGAGGAACTTCCTGATAATAAATACTATATCTTTGGCAAAGAAGGTGCACGCAACCTTGCCGAAGACCTTGATGTACCTTTCCTTGGTGAGGTGCCTATTGTACAAAGCATTCGCGAAGCCGGTGACTACGGCCGCCCAGCTGCCCTGCAAACCGCAACCCCAATTGAGGCTGCCTTTGAGGAGCTTGCACGTAATGTAGTACAGGAAACGGTAAACCGTAACGAAAACCTTCCGGCCACCGAGGCAATTAAAATAACCACCATGGCCGGATGTTCGGCAGTTAAAAAGAAATAAATGACAACAATGACAACTGAAGAAATTACGCTAAGCATAGAAAGGGCACTGGATGAAATCCGCCCGTTCCTGGAGTCAGACGGTGGCAACATCAGCCTTGTAAGCATTGAAGATGACAAGCACGTTAAGGTGCGTCTTGAAGGTGCTTGTGTGGGCTGTAGTGTTAACCAGATGACACTTAAAGCCGGTGTAGAGACTACCATTAAAAAATATGTACCACAAATAGAAACTGTGGTAAATGTAGCCTAAATAAAAAATATTAGCCACGGCTGATAAATGTCATAATTTTTAAAAGCACTTTAAGGCAACTTTGCCCTAAATATTGCTTTTACCATATTCTACAACATGATTACAACAGATATTTTAATAATCGGTGCGGGCCCTACAGGGCTCTTTGCCGTATTTGAGGCAGGCCTTCTTAAATTGAAATGCCATATTATAGATGCATTGCCGCAACAGGGCGGCCAGCTTACAGAGCTGTACCCTAAAAAACCCATTTTTGATATCCCCGGCTTCCCTTCTGTTTTAGCGGGCGACCTGGTAGATAACCTAATGGAACAGATAAAGCAGTTCCAGCCTGGTTTTACCCTTAACGAAACCGCCCATACCATAGACAAGCTGGAAGACGGTACTTTTATAGTTACTACTAATAAAGGAACGCAGCACCATGCTAAAGCCGTAGCA
>JAZKDS010000076.1:0-6521 GCA_040387455.1 Bacteroidota bacterium | reverse complement strand
CAGCAGCCGATTTGCTTTTTAAAAAGGCAATATCCTGCTGGCTTTCTGCTACCGGGTTACCGGTGGGTTGCAGGGCAATATCGGTAAAACCACTGTGGGCAGCCACGCTAAGGCCGTTTGCAAGGGTTTCGCGGTCTTCATAACCGGGTTCGCCTAAGCTTACAGAGCTGTCAAACCAGCCCTGCGAAATATGCAGGTTATCAAGGGCAATTTCTTCAAAACCTTCGGCAGATGGTATGTTATTCCCAATTTTTTTTATGATGCCGGCTTCAACCTTAATATCTACAGCCTGTTTGTGGAAAGGGCTATTTTTATCAATGATTATGGCGTTTTTAAATATCAGGTTCATTTTACAAATTTTTGGATAATTAGTTCGAATACTAAAAATATTAGGGTGCCAATAATGAACCATTTCCACAGTTCGTTGGCAGTACGTTCAGATGTAATGTCGTTGTATACGGTTGCCACAGAGTCGGCCGACGTAAAATCGTCCAGCACGGCTTTGTTTTGCAGTTTCAGGTTGCTCTCGGTGCGGGCATGGTTAAAACTCATATCCTTAAGGTTTTCGTCGCCTTTAAAAATGCTGTAATTACCTGATGTTTCAGGATAATCGCCAAAAGATACCTTAACCTTATTGTTCAGCAATTGCTGCATCGGTATAAAGTCTGCCTTATCGTTTTTAACTGTAAGCACCTCGTCTTTACTTAGGGTAGCATCCAGTATAATATTTTCGTTTTTGCCTATGGTTATAGCGCTTATACCCATTTTGCCATTGTTTTGTGCCATATTGTAAACAGAAAGCAGTGCTAATGGCGAATTCTGGAAATTGGTGTTTTTAAGGTTTAATGGTGCGGCAAACAGGTATACATTGCCCAGCCTGTTTGTAAACGATGCCAGGAACGCCGACTGATCTGCATAACTAAGCACCGGCAGCACATTGCCCGAAAGGCTGTAAGATGATTTAACCGATGGGTACTGGAAGTTATCAACCTTGCGCTCAAACACCTGGCTGTATAGCGGGTGGTTGTTGGCAATTTTAGTTATTTGCTTTTCGCTGTCGGTAATGGGTTTGTAGCTCACAGGGCCCAGTGCACCCAACAGGGCGTTAAGGCTTTGCAGGCTTGCTCCCTGTGCAGGGATAATACAAATGTTGCCACCCTTGGCATAAAAGTCTTTAAGTGTAGTTATAAGTGCCTGCGGAATTTCGGTAAGTTCATTCAGGATAATTAAGTCCTGTTTTTGCAGGCTGTTATAATCCAGTGTCGAAAGGGGAGTGTCTATATAGTTAAACTCGTCTTCGGTAAAGGTGCGCCTTGGCCCCAGGAATTTGTTTTTATCGGCATCGCCTATAGCGATAACGTTGCTTTTTTGAGGCTTTGATATGCTAAAGTAATAGGTGTTATCATAATCAAGGCTGCCATCGGTTACTTCTACATACCCATGAAAATCTTTTTTAGGTATGGTAAACGTGCTGCTTTTTTTATCGGCATCAAACTTAATCAATGATTTTGCCACTAAGTTTTTACCGTTATATAAGGCTACCTGTACATCATCGTCAAATTCGCCATAGGCTGCCATATCTACCTTAACTTCATAAAAGTTATCCATGGTCTGGTTTATGTACACACTGTCTATGGCAATATTCCTTACATTTTCGGCTTCGGGCGTAATGGCATATACAGGTCCGTTGCCAAATTTGCTCACATCTTTGCTGTCCAGGTTTACGGCATCGGTAATAATAACCACATCTTTGCCTGTGTTTGGGTTTTTAGCCTGCGCCTTGTTCATCAGGAAATCCGGACGGAATGGCACATCGCTATACGGCAGGTTTTGCAGTTCTTTTTGTATTGATTTGATGTCGGTATCCCAAAAAGCACCATTATTTGTTATAAGTGAGAATTTTTGGCTTTCGGGTGTGTTTTCCAGCAGGTCCTGTACGGCGCGCTTTAGCAGTTCGCCACGGCTGCCCTTAGCCTGCATAGAAAAGGAGTTGTCCAGCAGGATAACCATTTCGTTGCCCTTGTTGTTATCGCCGGTGGCTTTCAAATAAGGCTGTGCAAAAGCCACAATAAGGCAGGCCAGGAGCAATAAACGCACAGCAAGCAGCAGCCATTTTTTAATGGTAGAGCTTTTACGGGTTTGCATGCTCAGCTCCTTCAAGAAGCGTACATTGGTAAAATATTGTTTTTGAAAACGGCGCAATTGAAACAAATGTACCAGTATGGGAATTGCCAGCAGGAATAAAAAGTAAAGAATTTCCGGGTGTTTAAACTGCATTCGCTTGAAAGTTTGTCAAAAATACTAATTTTTATTTTAAACGATTGTGCAAATATGGGTCATAAATTTTACATAACATTTAAAACCTTTACATTTGTAAGTACAAAATTGCATAACATGAAATTAGCCAAAGCTTTACTATTACTTGTATTTATGAACGCCGCAGCACAGGACAACTACAACCTTATCATTGGCACCTATACTAATGCCTGCGATAGCAAGGGCTTATATGTATATGATTTTAACACCGCTACCGGCGATTTTAAAGCCAAAGCCAATACCGATGGTGTGGTTAACCCAAGCTATGTAACGGTTAGTACCGATAAAAAATATGTGTACAGCGTTAACGAAGACGGCAAGAACAGTATGGCCAGCGCCTTTAAATATACTGCTGCTACAGGTAAGTTAGAGTTTATCAATAAAAAAGAAACAAAGGGTGCCGACCCATGCTATATTATTAACGACGATAAGAATGTTATTACCGCTAATTATAGTGGCGGGTCAATAACGGTATTTGAGCGTAAGGCAGATGGCAGCCTGGGTGATATAAAGCAACAGGTAAAACATACCGGCACAGGCCCTAATAAAGCCCGCCAGGAGGCTGCGCACGTGCACATGGTATACTTTAGCCCCGATAAAAAATATGTGTTTGTAAACGACCTGGGTACCGATAAGTTATCCATTTATAACTACAACCCTGCAGGCGGCGAAAAAACGCTTACCCTTAAAGAAAGTATTGCCGTTAAACCCGCCAGCGGCCCGCGCCATCTGGTGTTTAGCCCAAGTGGCTTTTTTGTTTACCTGTTAGGCGAACTGGATGGATCGTTAACCGTATTCAGCTATAATAACGATAAGTTAGAAAAAGTGCAGGAAACCACTACAGGCGCTGCCATATTTGGTGGCAAGCACGGTGCAGCCGATATTCACTTTAGCAATGATGGCAAGTTTTTATATACTACAAACAGGGGCGATGCCAATGATATATCAGTATTTAAGGTACACGCTAACGGTATGGTAAATCTGGTACAGCAAATAAGCACGCAGGGTGCAGGCCCGCGCAATTTTACAGTTGACCCTAACGATAATTTTTTACTGGTAGCAAACCAAAATACTAACAACGTAGTTATATACAAGCGCGATAAAATGACTGGATTTTTAACCACAACCGGTAAAGAGATAAAGTTATGCCAGCCGGTGTGTTTGGTGTTTACGGCGAATAAGTAGCTATGAAAATATTAAACATCTTATTTGTCTCGATGGTAATTACGGGCTGTTCTACTACCAAAAAGAAACCAGAAATGCTTAATGTTACCGTCGGCAATATTGATGAGTATGATATGTTTTTCAGGTTTACAGGTATGGCTGATAACGATACCCTGTATATAATTTCCTGGAAAGAAGAAGCATATGGGCAATTTAAGGACAAAGCTGCAATTGATGTAAAAGATTTAGATATAGTTAAGGACAGTACCTATATTTTTAAAGCTCAAAAATCAAGGTTCAGGATTTCTACGATGGAACAGTTAGGCCAATATGTTGTTTTTGACCGTGATACTTTGTGGAGTGGCAGCAGTACTGCAAAAGCTCCAAAATATTATATTGCACAGAACTCAATTGGACTAAAAATAACCCAATAAGCATTTAAAATACTATTCTGGATTTTAGCTTTTGAGTTGTAATGTGGTGTGAGCATCGTGCGTGGTTTTCTCCATAAAAAAAAGGCCGCAATTGCGGCCTTTAAAAATTCAAAACTAACTAACAAAAAAATTAAGGCTTATTCGTTAGAATATACCTTTATATAGTCTACCACATATTCCTGAGGAAAAATGCTGTCATCAACCTCCATACCGCCAAAATAACCGCCCACCGCGCAGTTAAGTATAAAATAGAACGGCTGGTTAAATGGCCATACCTCTGCCGATTTGCTATCCGATTCAAAGCTGTGTATCTCCACATCATCTACATAAAACGTAATCTTATCTTTGGTCCAGTTGGTAGCAAACGTGTGAAACCCTTCTTCAAGGTTTTTAAACTCTTTTTTATTGCCGTTGGCATGCTCACCATGGGTTTCTACGGTGTGCACGGTAGCATATGCCATGTGCGGCTCGCGGCCTACATATTCCATGATGTCAATTTCGCCGGCTAAAGGCCAGCCCACTTTATCTATATTGCCGCCCAGCATCCAGAATGCAGGCCAAATACCCTTACCGGTAGCCAGCTTAACACGGGCTTCCATATAGCCATATTTAAATTCTTTGTTGCCCTCTGTAGTAATGCGGGTACTGGTATAGCCGGTACCTTCTTTTTTTGCTGTAATAGTCAAAAATCCACCCGAAACCTTGTGGTTTGTTTCGGTATACGTTTGTTTTTCGGCATTGCCAAAGCCACAATTATCAGGGCAGCCATTGCCGGTTTCAAAATTCCAGACTTTGGTATTAAGGCTGTCGCCGTCGAAGTTTTCTTCCCATACAAGCTTGCCTTTTTTAACCTGTGCTGAGCATATAATCCCGGTTAAAAGCAATACTGCCGATAGTTTTTTCATAATTGTATTTTAGTTGGTATAGCTAAATGATGCTTCAGGTTTAGCGTCTGAACTTCCTCCTACAAACACTTTAAAGTCGCCGGTTTCAGCTTCCCATTTGTTGTTTGCAGTGTAAAACTCAATCGTTTTCTTGTCTATAGTAAAGGTAATGGTTTTTGTTTGTCCGGCCTTAATTTCTACCAGTTCAAATCCTTTTAGTTCCCTTACAGGGCGTGTAACCGATGCAAATAAATCATGCAGGTACAGTTGCACTACCTCTTTACCATCTACAGTACTGTTATTTTTAACATCTATTGATACCGTTATTTTACCGTCTTTACTAAAGGATGCAGCACTTGTTTTAAGGTTGCCATATTCAAATTTAGAATAACTAAGCCCATACCCAAAAGGGTAGAGGGGGCTGTTTTCCTGGTCTATATAATGCGACCAGAAAACGCTTTCTGTAGGCTGTCCATCGCCCGGCCTTCCGGTAGATTTGTGGTTATAATAAATAGGTACCTGGCCCACACTGCGCGGAAAGCTCATCGGTAACTTACCGCTTGGGTTGTAATCGCCATACAATACCTGTGCAATTGCGTTACCGCTTTGCGTGCCAAGTTGCCAGGCCTCTACAATAGCCGGCAGGTTTTCAGCAGCCCACGGTATGGTTAATGGCCTTCCGTTAGTAAGTACAAGTACAATATTTGGGTTGGCTTTATAAACGGTTTCCAGCAATTCCTGCTGAACGCCCGGTAGGCCAAGCTCACTGCGGCTGCGGCCTTCGCCTGTTTGCAGGCCGTGCTCGCCCAATACCATAATCACTACATCTGCACCTTTAGCAGCTGTTATAGCCTCAGCAAAACCGCTTTTATCGGTCATGTTTATGCGTGTTTCAGATGCAAAAACTGTTTTGCCTACTGCCACATCTGCACCTTTGGCATAGGTTAGCTGGTTGCCTTTGTAATTTTGTAAACCTTCTAAAACCGATACGGCAGTACCATCATCGGCAGCAATGCGCCATGAACCAAGCGGACTTGTTTTATCATTTGCCAAAGCACCTATTACGGCTATTTTCTGGCCTTGTTTTTTAAGCGGAAGCAGGTTTTTGTCATTCTTTAACAGCACTATCGACTTTTTAGCCACATCAAGCACGCCATCCTGAAACTCTTTTTTACCAATGGTTGCTACCTCGCGTGCTTCGTTACAGTATTTATATGGGTCGTCAAACAAGCCCAGCATAAATTTTACACGCAGTATACGGCGCACGGCATCGTCAATTTTATCTTCGTTCACTTTACCTTCGCTCACAAGTTTTGCAAGGTGGGTAATGTATCCGTAAGATTCCATATCCATATCGCTGCCTGCATTGGCTGCTCGCTCTGCCGATTCTTTTAGGTCTTTTGCATAGCCATGGCTTACCATCTCTCCCATAGAACCCCAGTCGCTTACCACAAAGCCTTTAAAGCCCCATTCTTCTTTAAGTATGGTGCGTTGCAGGTAAGGGTTGCCGGTTGCCGGTATGCCTTCAAGCTCGTTAAACGAGTTCATAAATGTAAGTGCACCAGCATCTGATGCTGCTTTAAATGGGGGCAGTATTATATTATGAAGTGTGTTATTGCTAACATCTACTGTGTTATAGTCCCTTCCGGATTCGGAAAATGAGTAGCCTGCAAAATGCTTAACACATGCCGCTACATTAAATTCGCCAAAATTACCCTGAAAT
>JAZKDS010000075.1:0-4167 GCA_040387455.1 Bacteroidota bacterium | reverse complement strand
TACTATTCCGGTAAGGGTAGTGCAAATAATGCCGTCTATAAACAAATTGAGCAGCCTTGCCCCTTTGCCGGCCATAACTTCGTGGTCTATTTCTATAAAGCCATCCATAATTTATTGTTCCTGATTAGTGTCTCCTATATCATTAAAAGCCTGCTTGTTTGCAGCCAGGTTGTACTTATTACTATCTACAACCAGCGTTTTAGATAAGGTATCGTGCCAGCCTATGCCAAAACGCCCTAAAAAGGAAAGTATTTCAAACGGTATCTGCCTGCAAATGGTGCGCAGCAGTATAGTGCCATTTTCCGGCCTTTTACCGTCGCGTAGCACCACTTTGGTACTGGTAATATACTTGCCGGGCGTGCGCTGCGTAAGGCTCTCAAAAAGGCCGTAATATACTATAGCCACAAGCGTTTGCAGCATAGAGTATTTAAAGTTACCTACAGCCGGTGGCCCCACAAGCAGTACTTCTGTGCCATAGACATCATACAGGTAATTGCCCACGGCGCTTATGCCCAATGCCAGCAGGTTAAAAATAATAGAATCGATAACAAAATTTGCAAAACGCTTGTTAGGCGCAGCAATCATATCTACAGTAATAGGTAACATTTTTTCCATATAATTATAACGCACGGGCTTATTCTGCCACGGCGCCTATCTCTTCAAATGAGTTTTTTAAAGCCAGTTCTTCCTCATATCGTTTTACATCTACCACTATGGTATCGCTAATGCTGTCGTGCCAACCCTGCGGCCTTTCGGCCAAAAATGAAAATATTTCAAAAGGTATAAGGCGGCATAGGGTGCGCTTGGCAATCCTGCCCACAGTAGGCTTTTCTCCATGCCATGTAACCACTTTTGTACCCGTTATATACTTGCCCAATGTGCGGCTGTTTGCGGCTTCAAAAATAAAGTAGTAAACAAAGCCTACTATAGCCCCCAGCAAAAACTCTTCAATGCGGTTCATGTTAGTAATATAGTTGTACGGCCCCGCCATATCTAAATATCGGTACAGGGCACCTGCTACCAGGCCCACGCAAAACACAAGGGCTATTTGTACCACATAATCAATTAAATAGTTTGCCAGCCTGCGCCAGGCATTGGCCCTTAGATCATAGGTTACTTCCATTTTTATGAAATTGAGGATTTATGCCATAAATATATAAAAAAGAAAGGGAGCACAAATGGCTCCCCCGCTTTACCTATATAAAATGTAATTAAGAACCGCACATTTCGCAATCATCAGGCTCAGCACTACGGCTGCGCTCAATCATTGCCTGGAATTCTGTAAGTTCAACGGCAGATACCTCTACCGGCACAGGCTTAACAGCCGGTTTAGCAGCAACGGTAGTAGCCTCGGCAAGCTCAGCAACCGGCTCAGCTTTTTTATCGTTGTTAAGCGTAAATTTAATAGCATCAACCGCACTCTTGGTGCGCAGGTAATACATGCCTGTTTTAAGGCCGCTTTGCCATGCATAAAAGTGCATCGACGTAAGTTTTGAGTATGATGCGTTTTCCATAAACAAGTTAAGCGACTGGCTTTGGTCAACAAAATAACCACGTTGGCGGCTCATGTCTATAATGTCTTTCATACTCATTTCCCATACGGTTTTGTACAGGTCTTTAATATCCTGAGGTATAACATTAATGTTCTGGATAGAACCGTTAGCCCTCATTACTTCCTGCTTAAGGTTTTCATTCCAAAGGCCTAAAGACACAAGGTCCTGCAACAGGTGCTTGTTTACCACAATAAACTCGCCCGAAAGCACGCGGCGTGTATATATGTTTGAGGTATAAGGCTCAAACGCCTCATTATTACCCAATATTTGCGATGTAGATGCCGTAGGCATTGGCGCCATAAGCAGTGAGTTGCGCACACCGTGCTCCATAACCTCTTTGCGAAGCGAAGCCCAGTCCCAACGGCCGCTAAGGTCGCTGTCTTTAAGACCCCAAAGGTTGTACTGAAACTCACCCTGAGATATAGGCGAACCTGCAAATGTAGAGTATGACCCTTCTACCTTAGCCTCTTCCATAGATGCGGTTACGGCAGCAAAATAAATGGTTTCAAATATTTCCTGGTTCAGTTTTTTAGCCTCATCACTGGTAAATGGTAAACGCATTAGTATAAACGCATCGGCAAGGCCCTGCACACCTAACCCTACCGGGCGGTGGCGCATGTTAGAGTTTTCTGCCTCTATAACAGGATAGTAGTTCCTGTCTATAACCTTATTAAGGTTGCGCGTTACACGCTTGGTTACGTTATATAAAAATTCGTGGTTAAACTTGCCGTTTTCTACAAACATTGGCAATGATATAGAGGCAAGGTTACATACCGCAATTTCGTCGGCGCTGGTGTACTCCATAATCTCTGTACACAGGTTTGAAGAACGGATGGTACCCAGGTTTTTCTGGTTAGATTTCCTGTTAGCCGCATCTTTATACAGCATGTATGGCAGGCCGGTTTCAATTTGGCTTTCCAGTATTTTTTCCCAAAGCTCGCGCGCTTTAACCGTTTTACGGCCTTTATTAGCGGCTTCATAGCTTAAGTATAATGCATCAAACTCTTCGCTGTGCACATCATACAGGTTAGGGCACTCGTTAGGACACATAAGTGTCCAGGTGCTGTCTTCCTGTACGCGTTTCATAAACAAATCGGGTATCCACATGGCCAGGAAAAGGTCGCGCGTGCGCATCTCTTCTTTACCGGTATTTTTTCTCAGGTCAAGAAAATCAAAGATATCGGCATGCCACGGCTCTATGTAAACCGCAAAGCTACCTTTGCGCTTGCCACCACCCTGGTCTACATAACGGGCAGTATCATTAAACACCCTTAGCATGGGCACAATACCGTTACTGGTACCGTTTGTGCCACGAATGTAAGAACCCGTAGCCCTAACATTGTGTATAGATAAGCCTATACCACCGGCCGACTGCGATATCTTAGCCGTGCTCCTTAGCGTATCATAAATACCATCAATACTGTCATCTTTCATAGAAAGAAGGAAGCACGAAGACATTTGTGGCTTAGGCGTACCTGAGTTAAACAAGGTAGGCGTAGCGTGGGTAAAGAATTTTTTACTCATAAGCTCATAGGTTTCTATGGCCGAGTCGATATCATTTAAGTGAATACCTACAGATACACGCATAAGCATGTGCTGCGGGCGCTCTACTATTTGTCCGTTTATTTTTAAAAGGTAAGAACGCTCAAGCGTTTTAAACCCAAAATAGTCATAGTTAAAATCACGGTTGTATATTATGGTCGAATCCAGTTTTTCTGAATTGGCCATAATAGCATCATACACCTCATCAGACAGTAGCGGAGACTCCTGGCCTGTTCTTGGGTTTACATAATGATACATATCGTGCATCGTTTCGCTAAAAGATTTCTTGGTGTTTTTATGCAGGTTACTTACCGCAATGCGGGCAGCCAGCTGCGCATAATCAGGGTGTGTAATAGTCATACTCGCAGCGGTTTCTGCCGCAAGGTTATCCAGTTCAGATGTGGTAACGCCATCATATAATCCTTCAATAACACGCATGGCTACTTTAACCGGATCTACCAGTTCATTAAGCTCATAGCATAATTTCCTTACTCTGTCGGTAATCTTATCAAACATTACCGGCTCTCTCTTTCCATCTCTTTTTACTACAAACATAAGGCTACAATTTATTGGTTAAGATATTAGGAGGCATCTTGAGAACGCCCCTAACTATATAATTAATCAGTTGGTGTCTATTTATTAAAAGTCGGCGTCGAAGCTAATTTTTTGCGAATCCTCGCCATTGTTGATAACCCCTGCTTTTTGGTACTCTGACACCCTTTTTTCAAAAAAGTTAGTCTTGCCCTGCAGCGATATCATGTCCATAAAATCAAACGGGTTACCCACGTTATATTGCCTTTCGCAGCCTAATTCTACTAAAAGCCTGTCGGTAACAAACTCAAGATACTGGGTCATCAGCACGGCATTCATACCTATAAGGCTTACCGGCAGCGACTCTGTTATAAACTCACGCTCTATAGTAAGCGCATCTATAATAATTTCTTTAATCCTGGCTTTAGGCACTTTATTAACAAGGTGGTGGTTGTGCAGGTGTACGGCAAAATCGCAGTGTACGCCTTCATCACGGCTAATCAATTCGTTGCTAAAGGTTAGGCCCGGCATAAGGCCGCGT
>JAZKDS010000074.1:4699-10103 GCA_040387455.1 Bacteroidota bacterium | reverse complement strand
TGCCGAAAAAGGCTACAACCGTCTTATGGAAGCCGTAGAAAGCCTTGATAACATTACTCCCTCCCTTACTTCTACCCTTGATATTGAAGCCTGGAAACAGCAGTGTTACGATGCCATGAATGACGACTTTAACAGCCCCATACTTATTGCACACCTGTTTGAAGGCGTTAAGTATATTAACCTGTTAAAAGACAACAAAGAAGGCCTTACTGCAGCGGACATTGATAAGCTGGGCAAAACCATCAAAGCTTTTGTTTTTGATGTGTTAGGCCTTAAAAATGAATCGGTTAACGAAAGTGGTAACGAAAAGCTTGAAGGTGTGGTTAATATGCTGATAACCATGCGCAACGAGGCACGTGCCAATAAAGATTTTGCCCTGAGCGACCAGATAAGGAATAAGCTTATTGCACTGGGCATAGAACTTAAAGACGGCAAAGAGGGTACTACCTTCACCGTGAGCTAATTGTGGACGCTAAACGCATCATAACCCTGCCTTTTGTACTACTGGTACGGCTGTATCAGGTTGCGCTTTCGCCCTTGCTGCCATCAGTATGCCGCTATGAGCCAAGCTGCTCTCATTACACCATACAAGCCTTGCAAAAACGAGGCCTTATTGTAGGCGGATGGCTCAGTATCAAGCGTATAGTAAGCTGTAACCCATGGGGTGGCCGCGGTTATGACCCGGTGCCCGAAAAGCCCTGTAATCATAAGCATTAACATATAAGGTTGTAACAAAACAGCCCACTTTACGACAAATAAAGAAACATTACCTGCAAAATGACACAATTTTTAAGCATTGTATGGAATTCTCCCGAAGGCCTTCATCTCGGCCCTCTTAACCTGCGCTTTTACAGCCTGGGGTTTGTAATTGCCTTTGGCTTAGGCTGGTACATTACAAAAAAAGTATATGAGCGCGAAGGCGAGTCTATGGAAAAACTGGACAAGCTGTTTATTTACACCCTGGTAGCCACACTGTTAGGCGCGCGCCTGGGGCAGGTGTTTTTTTATGATTGGGCTTATTTCAGGGAGCATCCGGCAGAAATACTGCTTCCTTTTAAGTTTAACCCATTTGAGTTTACAGGCTTTGCAGGCCTTGCCAGCCATGGCGCTGCAATAGCCGTTATACTATCAACCTACTGGTACAGTAAAAAGGTGATACACAGGCCGGTACTATGGATGCTCGATAGGATTGTACTGCCCGTAACCAGCGGCGGCATCTTTGTAAGGATAGGCAACTTCTTTAACAGCGAGATATTAGGCAAAGCAACTACTGCAGATGTAGCCACATCGGTTAAGTTTGTGCGTGGCGAAGACAACATAAACGTTAAAGGCCAGATGCTTAACATAAATAAGCACGGCGTATTAGAAGTTACCGGCTTAGGCCAAAAAGGTGATGTTGATGAGGCGTACCACATGATACAGCACGACCCTCAGTTTGCATCAATCTATGAATCAATACCTTACCGACACCCGGCACAATTGTATGAAGCCTTCTTTTACATTTTTGTGTTTGCCATCTTATTCTACATGTACTGGAAGACGGATGCCCGCAAGCACCACGGCCTTTTATTTGGCGTATTTTTAGTACTGTTATGGAGCGTACGCTTTGGCGTTGAGTATGTTAAGGAGAGCCAGGGTGGCTTTGAGAGCGCCCTTAATTACCTCTCTACCGGCCAATGGCTTAGTATACCTTTTATACTCGCCGGATTCTATTTGATATTTACCGCTAAAAAGCGAACCGAGACACTATAAAAAATCAGCCACTTTTAAGTGGCTTTTTTTTTGATTTCAGATTATTTTAAGCGCAATACTTGTTAAAATATTAAACTTTTGACAATAGAGTCATCAAGAAATTTTCTTACAAATTGAGGCTAAAAAGCGCTTAATTTTTCACTTTTGGAGTTCAGAATCGCAAATAAAAATTCGGGCTTTAGAAGTAAAAAAAGTCTTAATAGTTCACTTTTGGATTTCGAAATATACTCTTTTACATCCGGCATCCGAAAGTCAAATTATACTTTGAAAAATTGAGGCAAAAAAAAATTCCGGCACAAAACCGGAATTACTTTTTTTTACGATATATCGTAATTATTCTGTTTTTTTAAAGTTGTAACTAATGGTGCCCACCTGTTTTTCGGGAGCATCTTCCGCAGCGGTAAACTTTGTAGCCATAGCCATTGATTTGGCATACTCAATAAGGCACGGTGCCGCATTGGTAGTACCACGTGTCATCTCAGCCTCCAGTACTTTACCTGTGCGGTCTACTATTATACTAACCACTACAGCGCCATACTCTTCGCAGGTCAGTGCAGGTGTAATGGGTCTTTCTATAACTTCACGCCCCGCCAGGCGCTCCTTATTGATGTTATTTTCTATGCCATGACCCACACCACTACCACCACTAACATCAACTGCACCGGTACCACCGGTTTCCTGTGCGGTGGCCATCAGGGGCAATGCTAATAATGCTATATATAACAGTTTTTTCATTGTATATTAATCCGTGAGCGTAAAATTGTAAGTAATAGTACCTGTTTGCAGGCCCGGCTTATCGCTTGGTGCAAATTTAGTACGCTCTGCAGCAGTACGTGCCTGCTTAATAAGGCATGGCGATGCTGCCGTACCCCTGTAGTTATTGGCTTTGGTAACCTTGCCGGTTTCATCAACAATAACCTCTATAACCACTTTACCGGTTTCATTACAGCCATCAGGTTCTGGTTTAGATACTACCCTGCGCCCTTTAAGGCCGCCGCCAATACCCATACCAACACCACTGCCCGAACCGCCGCCGCTTCCGCTGCCACTCCCCGGACCCGTACCTGTACCATTGCCGCTGCCTTGTCCGCCACCAGTACCACCGCCGCTGCCCCCGCTGCCATAACTACCATTACTAAGGCCGTTATTAGCGCCCTGGTTGCCGCCTGCCGTTGTATTACCGCTTCCACCAGTATTGCTGCCCCCCATAATAGCATCAAGGGCAGAGTTACTCGGTTTAGCAGGTACCTTAGGTTTATTATCTACCTCGGGCTTTGCATTTTGCATGCGTGGGTCTTTGTTCTTTACCGGTTTTGTATTGGCTATAGCCTCGGCATCGTCGTCATCACTACCCACAACCTCTTCGGTAGGGGCAGACGAGGCTGCCGACACCGCCGGTGCACTCACATTGCTCTGGTAAGTAGCCCCAAGGCCGGCATCGCTGTCGCCAAAGCTAATAGCAACACCGCCACCTCCACCTCCGCCCTCTTCAAGCAATGCCTCAAGTGGGTCGGGGTCGGTAATCGTATAACGAAAAATCAAAAGCGGCAACAATACGGCTAAAAATATAATACCCGTAATAATGCCCGACTCCTTTTCCTGTTTTGTTAGCTTTTCCATAACTGCTGTTATTTAGAAGTTGCTATTACAAACTTAAGTTTTTGGCGCTCGCCTATCTCCAGTATGTTTACCATGTCCTGCACCATAAGGTCAAACGGCAGGCGCACTATTACCGTGTTGTCTCCCGTTACCTTGGCATGCTCGGCCAGGTCAGTCTCTATCTGTTCAAAAGGTACCATTTGCTTATCTATATAATACTGCTTGATAGCATTATCTCCTGGGGCCACAACAACCGAGAGGCTTATGTGTGCCTTATCTGTAGTGGCGTTGCTGCGCGCTTTGGGCAGCTTTACATCCATAACATTAGGGTTGGCCAGCGTAGAAATGATAAGAAAGAATAGCAGCAAAAAGAACATGATATCGCTAAGCGCTGAGGCCGCGATTTCTGCATGAAAGCGTTTATTTCTTTTTACCCTCATTATTTACCTGTAGTTATAACGTTTACAAACTGTATTACCTGCCTTTGCACACGTAGCGAAAAGCTATCAATGGTCATGTTAAAAAAGTGGTAACCTGAGTAAGCCACAACACCCACAATAAGACCTAAGCCCGAGCTGATCATCTTTTCATAAAGACCTTCAGAGATACTGCCTATCGAGATGTCTGATGTTTCAGATATCTGGTAAAAGATTTTGATAACCCCGGCAATGGTACCAATAAAACCCAAAATAGGTGCTATACCGGCTGCAAGACCCAGCCATCCAAGCTTGCGCTCCATCATGCCTATCTCTACGTTGGTCTGCTTTTCCATCATGCCTTCTATTTCGCTTAATGGGCGACCTATAAGGCCTATACCGCTCTCCAGTATGTTGCCCTCTGCCGTACCCGCTTTACCGGCCGTCATTTGAGCGGCTTCAATTTTGCCCGAACTCAGCTGAAAGCGCACCTCGTTCATTAGCGATTCATTATGTTTTGTTACCTTATTATAATACAGCGCACGCTCAATAATAACATAAAGGGTAAAGAACAGCAGCAGCAAAATGGGTATTACCATTACACCGCCTTTCATAACCAGCGATAGGTAGTTAACTGATTTTTCTGTTACTTCTGCACCTGCGGCAGCGGTAGTGTCCTTTACAGCAGCAGGAATGGTATCCTGCAGTAAAAAAATTAAATGTGTCATGTGTGTAGTGTAGGTTACTGTTTTTAAAAGTAATAGCCTTTTTTGCGTCGTTTTGTTATCTAATAACGAATATATGCTTTTTTGCGTATACAAATAAATAAAAAACCTGCCTATATGTATAGGCAGGTTTCAATATTTTTAACAAAAAATAACTTAAGCTATTTCTGTAGTCTCGTTGTGGCGCTTAACAATTGCATCCTGATCTTTTTTGCTTACCGTGTCTACAAGAACCGGTGTAGCAATAAACAGAGATGAATAAGTACCTACCACAATACCCACAAGCATTGCAAATATAAAGCCGCGGATAGACTCACCACCAAAGATAAACATGATGCCAAGCACCAATATCATGGTAAGAGATGTATTAATAGTACGAGATATTGTAGTGTTGATAGACGTGTTTACTATATCCCTGAAGGTACCTTTTGTATCACCGGCAAGATACTCACGCACCCTGTCAAATACAATTACGGTATCATTCATCGAGTAGCCTATTACCGTTAGGATTGCCGCAATAAAGTGCTGGTCAATTTCCATGTGGAATGGCATAAACTTATAGCATACAGAGTATATACCCAATACAAAAATAACGTCGTGAGCTACGGCTGCAATGGCACCCAGAGAGTACTGCCATTTCCTGAAGCTCACCATAAGGTAAATAAATACAATACCCATTGCACCTATTACAGCCCAGTATGCATTACTCTTAGTATCGTCTGCCACGCTACCGTCTACAGTACTTGAAGATACTATACCAATGCTTTTAGTATCGTCATTGTTTACAAACTTGTCATAAGACAGGTTTGTGTAGTGGTGCTTAAGGCCGTCATATAATTTTTGAGATACTTCCCTGTCTGCCTCTTCACTTTTTTTCTCGATAAGATATTTGGTAGTTATCCTAAGTTGTTT